>JALZAG010000153.1 GCA_030948445.1 Candidatus Dormiibacterota bacterium | reverse complement strand
TGGCGCTCCGATGGCATCGGGGTGGTCATGGCCATGAGGACACGGTGGGGAGACCACTGGTCTCCGGGAGTCCAAAGCGCAGGTTCATCGCCTGGATGCCCTGGCCGGCGGCACCCTTGACGAGGTTGTCGATGGCCACGGTCACCACGGCCGTGTCGCCCTGGGACGTGCAGTTGATGGCCGCAACATTGCTCCCCAGGACGCTCTTGGTGTGTGGCGGTGTCTCGTCGTACCGGAGGAACGGATGCGTGGCGCAGAGTTCGCGGTAGACGGCCGCGATCGCGTCCGCACCTGTCGCCGGAAGCGGTCGCAGGTAGACGGTTGCGAGGATCCCTCGCGTCATCGGCACCAGGTGGGGAACGAAGGTGACAGACACGTCGGCGGCGGACGCCCGTTGCATCTGTGCCAGCATCTCGCCGCCGTGGCGGTGTCCGGCGACTCCATACGCGTGCACGGACTCGTTGACCTCGGCGAAGTGCACGCCGAGGGATGGCGAGCGCCCGGCGCCGCTGACGCCGCTCTTGGCATCGACGACGACGCGCGGTTCGACGAGCCCAGCCCGCAGGGCCGGCAGCGTGGCCAGCAGAGCGGCGGTGGGGTAGCAGCCGGGGGCAGCGATGAGGTCGGCCGTGCGCAGCTCGTCACCCGCCAGCTCGACCAGCGCGTACACAGCCCGCGCGTTCAAATGGGGCGCGGGATGGGCGACGCCGTACCAGCGCTCGTACTCGACGATGTCGCCGAGCCGGAAGTCGGCGCTCATGTCGACCAGCACCGCCCCGCCGGCGAGCCAGCTCTCTGCGGCGCCGGCAGCCACGGCGTGCGGCAGCGCCGCGAACACCACGTCGACCTCACCCACGTCGAGACCGTCGGTGACCACCAGCTCGACCCCGCTTCCGGGGACTGCGTCGGAGTAGCGTTGCCCGGCCCGGCTACGACCGAGCAGCCGCACCAGCTCCACGTCGGGGTGGGCGGCGAGGAGTGCCACGCACTGCATGCCGATGTAGCCGGTGCAGCCGGCGACGGCAGCGCGAAGACGAGCGGGGGAGGCCATGGCACCGAGTGTAGCCCTTCAATGCATATTTATGCAGAGGACGCTGGGCGGCTCCTCCCCGGCGGTCGGCCACGGATGCGGCGCGGAGCTGCCGCCCGCCGCGGCTGGCGGTGCAGCCCGCGCACCCCGAGGCTGCGATGGCGGGCGCGCTCGATGTTCACCGCGGCCCCGATCAGCGAGAGATGGGTGAAGGCCTGAGGGTAGTTGCCCAGAAGGATTCCCGTGCTGGGATCCGCTTCCTCAGCGTAGAGGCCGAGCGGGGATGCGAAGGCGAGGAGTTTCTCGAACCAGCGTTGCGCCTCCTCGAAGCGGCCGACATGCGCGAGCGCATCGGCCAGCCAGAAGGAGCACAGGAGGAACGCCCCCTCGGTGCCGCTGACGCCGTCGTGGGAGGTGCCGAGGTCGTAGCGATGGACGAGGACACCATCCCCGAGGTGCTCGGCGACCGCATCGATGGTGCTGAGCAGCCGCGGATCCTTGTCGCTGAGGAACCGCACCTGGGTCATGCGCAGGAGCGAGGCGTCGAGCTCATCAGAGTCCAGCGCCTGGGTGAAGCTCTGCAAGCGAGCGGAGTAGCCGCGCGAGGTCACCGTGCGATGGATGTCGCGCCGTGCCTTGCGCCACCGTGCAGCGTCGTGCGGCAGGTGGAAGCGTTGCGCGATGCGCAGCCCACGGTCGACCGCGACCCAGCACATCATCTTGCTGTAGGTGTAGTGCTCGTCATTACCTCGCGGCTCCCAGATTGACGCATCCGGCAGCTCCCAGCGGTCGATGGCGAGGTTGACGACCGCGCGAAGTTCGCGCCACAGCGTGCGGGAGATGCCACCGCCGAATCGTGCATAGAGGTAGGCGCTGTCCAGCAGCTCGCCGTAGACATCGAGCTGGAGCTGGTGGATGGCGCCGTTGCCGATGCGCACCGGGGATGAGTCTCGGTAGCCGCGCAGCTGCGGGAGCTCGATCTCGTCAGCACGCGGCTCGCCGTCGAGCGTGTAGAGGTTGGCGACATCTGTCCCGCGCCGGCCCAGACCGATGTGCATCAGCCAATCGAAGAAGGCGTTGGCCTCGTCGATCATCCCCACCTGGAAGAACGCGTACAGGGTGAAGGACGCGTCGCGCAGCCAGGTGAAGCGGTAGTCCCAGTTGCGCTCGCCACCGATCTCCTCGGGAAGGCTGGTGGTGGGGGCCGCGACAATGGCGCCGGTCGGCGCGTAGGTCATCAACTTCAGCGCCAGCGCCGAGCGCACCACCGGCGTCTGGTAGGGCCCGTGGTACGTGCAGTGGTCCAGCCAACGCCACCAGAACTCCTGGGTGATCCGGGCCAGGTCGCGAGCGTGCTCGACAGTCCACTGGTGGCGCGCGCTCTGGCAGGGGCCACGGCGATCGCTGCGCAGGCCGAGCGCGATCTCGTCCCCCGCCCTCATCCGCCACCGCACGGTTGGTCCCTTCACCTCCACCGTCGACTGCAGGCAGAGGTGCAGCTCAGCACTGTTGGCGTGCAGGCGCCAACCCTCCGCACGGAAACGCGTGCGCGATGTCGCGTAGTCGGGTTCCGGCTTGAACTGATGGCGCAGGGTGACCGTCCCGGTGAGACATTCGACGATGCGCACGACGCGGGGCTCGGAATGAGGCCGGGCGTGGTGTTCGACTGTCTCCTCATCGACAGGCATGAAGTCGGTCAGCACCACGGTTCCTGTGGCCGTCGAGAAGATGGTTTCCAGGATGTTGTTGCGGTCACGGTAGCGCTGCACGACGCGATGCTCGTCGACAGGACAGATCTGCCAGTACCCACCACGCCTGGCATCGAGGAGGCGACCGAACAGCGACGCGTCGTCGAAGCGCGGCAGGCAGAGCCAGTCGAGGCTACCGTCAGCACCGACGAGCGCCGCGCTGCGACAGTCGCCGATCAACCCGTAGGCCGCGATCGGCAGGAATCCGTCTGACCGTTCAAACCCGACGGTCATCGGCGGCGCCGCCAGCGCGCCCACCACGGTAGAACGCCCATACCGAGCAGCTCGCCGGCGCGATCGAAGTCCGCGCGGGCGGCGGCGCGGTCGCCGGCCGCCCAGGCGGTGACGCCACGGTTGTACACAGCGGTGGCGTCGCTCGGATCGAGCTCGACTGCGCGGATGGCGTGGTGACGCGCCGCGTGGGTGTCTCCACTCCGCCCCAGCAGGGTGGCCAGGGTGGTGTGTGCGCGCGCGGAGCTCTCGTCCTGCGCCACCGCGGCCTCTGCGGCGGCAAGGGCTCCGCTGTCGTCACCGCGGCTCGAGCGCACCGACGCCACCAACAGGAGGCGGTCGGGGTCAGTGGTGGACTCCGCGAGGATTGCCTCGGCGCGGTCGGGAGCGTCGGGCGCATTGAGGTCGAAACCCCAGCGGTCGAGCAGTCGAGACTGGCTGCGGTCATGCAGTGGCAGACGCAGTCGCTCTGCAGTCGTGGGCAGTCTCGACCGGGTGGCTGGAGTGGCGGCGACGGCGGGGTCGGCGCTGCGAAGCGGCGGCATTGCGACGAGTGTAGTCGCGTGCGCTTGCAGGGCCCGCGCTCCTCGGCAGAGTTGGGATATCGCGGCCCGGTCACGGATACCATCATCGAGCGTCGCGCCTCCCGCCGCCGTCGGGATTTCGTTACACGCTGTGCCACGTTCGGCTGAGCTTCCGCGTGTCATCGATTCGATACTTCTCGCAGGCCATGAGCGGGCGGATGTGGAGGCGCGATTTGGAACCCAGCTGGGTGTCGATGAAGGGGACCGCGGCCCGGGCGTTCCGGCGCGGGATCAGCATCGCACCACGCCTGCCCAACCGCAGTGCGTCGAGCCGCGAGACTGTGCGGCGGACCTGGCTCTTCAACGCGGTCCTGGTCACCAGCGCGGTGGGCTTCTACCTCACCACCGCGGGCACCGTGAAGCTGGCGACGCCAGTGGTGGCGCTGCCCTGGGTGCTGCTGGCCGCGCTCTTCTGTGCGGCCGAGGCCTGGCGGGTGTATGTACACCTGCGCCGCAACGCGATCTCGTACTCGTTGAGCGAGTTGCCTCTGGTGCTCGGTCTGTACTTCGCCAGCCCGGCCACGCTGGTGTCGGCGCGCATGGCCGGGGGGTTCGTTGCCTTGCTGCTGATCCGGCGGTACTCGCCGATCAAGGTGATCTTCAACCTGGCCGTGCAGGCCCTCGAGGCCGAGGTGGCGCTCTGGCTGCTGAGCATGCTCGAGCCGATGCGCGACCTCGACGATCTGCTGTCATGGGTGACGGTGGTGGGGATCACCGCCGCCATCGCAGTGATCGGCTTCTCGCTCACCGCCGTGGTGATCCTGCTCGCGGAGGGAAGCCTGTCGCGTGCTCAGCTGGCGCGCGGCTACCTGTTCTCAATCGGCGCGGGGATGGTCAACGCCTGCCTTGCCATCGAAGCCGCGGCTGCGATGTCGCGCAACCTCGCCGAGCTGTGGCTGCTGAGCATGCCGTTGCTCGGTGTGGCGGGCGCCTATTTTCTCTACACGTCCGAGTACCAGAAACGTCAACGCATCCAGCACCTCTACGAGTGCAGCGACCTGCTCCAGCGCACCGGCGCCGCCGACGTCGCGGTCCCTGAGCTGCTCACCCAGATCTCCCAGGTGTTCCGCGCGGAGATGGCAGAGGTGGTGATGCTTCCAGTGGCCACCGGGAACAGCCGGGCGACCACGACCACCCTGCGCCATGGCCAGGTGCGCAGGCGGGACGAGGATGTCGACAGAGCCTTCCTTGAGGGATTGATGATGGCCGTCGGCTCGGAGACGCGCGCTCGTGGCATCAACTGGGGGACGGCCTCGCCGGCCGTGCGCGAATGGCTCGAACGTCAGGAGCTCAAGGACGCGATGCTCACCTCACTGTGGGGTGACGGCGCGCTGCTTGGCGTTCTCACCGTCGGCAACCGTACCAGCGACGTGGGAACCTTCGGTAACGACGACCTCACCCTTTTCGAGACTTTCGGCGCGCAGACCAGCGTCGCGGTGCAGAACATGCGCCTCGACAACACCCTGACCTACCAGGCCTTCCACGATCCGCTGACCCACCTCGCCAACCGCGTGCTCTTCACCGATCGCCTCGAGCACGCGCTCAGTCGCCGCGACGAGACGCGCGGGCTCCTGGCTGTGCTGTTCGTCGACCTCGATGATTTCAAGATGGTCAATGACACCTTCGGGCATGCGCCAGGTGACGACCTGCTCCGCAACGTCGCCGAGCGCCTGCGGTCCGTCCTGCGCCCCGCCGACACCGCGGCACGCTTTGGCGGTGATGAGTTCGCCATCCTCCTCGAGGACTCGCTGAGCGCCGACGACGTCGCCGCCGTCGCGGAGCGCATCGTCGCCGCGCTGAGGCCGCACTTCGTCGTCGAGCGCCAGGAGGTGGCGGTGCACGCCAGCATCGGCGTGGCGATCGCCACCGCTCCCGTTGATGCCGAGGAACTGCTGCGCCGCGCGGACGCTGCGATGTACTGGGCGAAGGTCCAGGGAAAGGGTGGCTACGAGATCTACGACGCGGGCATCATCGAGGGCAGCGGACACCGCCTGCAGGTGCGCACCGAGTTGGAGCGTGCCCTGGCCGACGGCGACCTCCGCGTGCACTACCAGCCGATCGTGGAGATGGAGACCGGCGAGCTGCACGGCGTCGAGGCGCTGGTCCGGTGGGAACACCCCGAGCGCGGCTGGATCCTCCCGTCGGAGTTCATCGGCATCGCCGAGGAGAGTGGTCTGATCGGCGAGGTCGGCGACTTCGTGCTCCGCGAGGCGTGCACACAGGTTCGTCGCTGGGAGCAGGAGGTCGCCCTGCATCCCGACTTCCAGCTGCACGTCAACGTCTCGCCGCGGCAGCTGCGCAGTGATCACCTCATGGCGGAGATTCGCCAGGTCCTCACCGAGGTCAAGCTCAACCCGCGTCGGCTGGTCATCGAGATGACCGAGACCTTCGTGGGTGAGCACGGCGACGTCGCGCGCGAGCGGATGCGCGAGCTCAAGACACTGGGGGTCAGCCTCGCCATCGACGACTTCGGGACCGGGTACTCGTCTTTGGCGATTCTCCACGACATGCCGTTCGACATCCTCAAGGTCGACCGCGCGTTCATCAACGAGGTCGACGATGACGCACGCCGGCGCGCCTTCACAGCAGCGATCTTCGGGCTCGGGTCCACGCTGGGGTTGAGCATGATCGCCGAGGGAGTCGAACGCGAGCAACAGCGGGTGGCGCTGATGGCGTTGGGTTGCTCGCTGGCCCAGGGCTTCCTGTTCTCGCCCGCGGTCCCGCACGCGGAGATCACCACGATGCTGCACGCGCGCCCCGCCACCGGGGTGTTGCCGCTGCGGGTGGTCAGGTTGGACGAGCCCACCCAGAAGGACGCCTCGCGGCTCGCCTGAGCCGGCTAGTACTGGTCCTCCGGCCGCCCCTCATCGTCGTCAGCGTCGCTGTCGTCCTCGGCCTCGGCCGCGACCGCCACCGCCGGCTCGAACTCGTCGTCGAGCTCCTGCATCCCGGCCAGCTCATCGGTCGGCGGAGTGGTGCCAGCCGGCGTGCCGCCGTCGTCGTCGCCATCGCCGAAGATCTCGTCGTCGACCCCCCGCTCGGACAGCAGCGAGTCCTTGGCGTATGGGCGAAAGTCGTCGCGCCGGGCGGCGCGCGACACCGGGAATGACGACTTCCGCGAGTTCTCGGGTGCCTGGAAGATCTCTCGGATGATCAACTCGATCCGCTCGTCCTCGACCCTCGCCACGGCGGCCGAGTAGCGGTTCCCCGACTCCATCAGCGGGCGCAGACGGTGGCTGAGCTTCGACTCCACAGCGCCCAGCGCCACCCCGCGCGACGTTTCGGCGAGCAGCTGGGTTCCGGCCGCGATCAGCTCGACCGTGTCACCGGGCGCCACGGCGACCCCCACTGCCGTACTCCCCCGCGCGGGGCTCAAGGTGGTGCGCCCGCTCTTGCCGGGCTCCTCGCTGAACAGGTCGACATCGATGGCGCCGGACGCGGCGGCGGGACGGGCCCGCGCTTCGAGCAGCGCACCGATGCGTCGCACCTGCTTCTGGGCGATGAGGTTGAGCGGATTCAGCTCCAGGGAGGACTGGTAGGTCTCCAGCGCCTCGGCCAGGCCACCGAGCTCGCTCCTTGCCTTGCCGAGACGGTTGTACGTCTCCTCGTCCGGACCATGCCGGTCGATGAGCGCTTCGTTGATGGTGACCGCGTCGGACCAACGACTCTCGAGCGCTGCGGCGATCGCCTCTTCCACGAAGAGCCCGCGAGGCTTGACGTGCTCCGCATCAGCCAACAATCACTCCCCCAAAAGTCCCCAGACCGGTTCGCTATGATACCGGCTCAGTGCGGCGCTCCCGTTCGCTCCAATCAACATGACACGGATCATCTCGATCGCGAACCAGAAGGGCGGCGTCGGCAAGACGACGACCGCGGTGAACCTGGCAGCCGCGCTCGCAGAGAAGGGCCCGCGCATCCTTGCCGTGGACCTCGATCCCCAGGGGCACTTGACCATCAACATGGGATGCCGGCGCCCTGACGACCTCGAACTGTCGGTGTACAACGTGCTCACCGACCACCGCGTCGCCGTCGGCGAGGTGAAGCTGCGGTCGGCCGCGATGAAGCTCGATTTCCTTCCTGCCAACATCGAGTTGAGTGGGGCGGAGTTGCAGCTCGTCACCGAGTTCGGACGCGAGTCGGTGTTGAAGGACAAGCTGGAGCCGATTCTCGACGAGTACGACTACATCGTCATCGACTGCCCGCCATCGCTGGGCCTGCTCTGCGTCAACGCGCTGGTGGCGTCCACGGACGTGATCATCCCCCTGCAGTGCGAGTACTTCGGCATGAAGGGCATGCAGCAGTTGCAGCGCACCATCGACCGGGTCCGCGCCAAGTTGAACCCGGAGCTGCGTATCGCGGGCATCCTGCCCACCATCTACAAGTCGCGAACGCTGCACAGCCAGGAGGTGCTCGAGCTGGTGCGCGAGCGCTACGGCGACGAGGTGTTCGACATCACGGTGGACTCGTCGATCCGTTTTGCCGAGACGCCGCTGGCCGCGCAGTCAATCCTGCAGTACGCCAGCGCATCGCCGGGCGCGCGCGCCTACCGTGCGCTGGCCACCGCGGTAATGGCCCAGGACGGTCACGATGCCGGCGGCGGCACCGCGCACGTGCGCGGCACGCCCGTGCGAACGCGGGCGAGCCGGGTGTGATGAAGGGCTTCCGGCGCGCCCAGCTGCGTGGATCCGAGGAGCTGTTCCGCACCACCGATGAGGCGGCGCCGCAGCAGGAGGTGATGGCGGTGGAGGTGGCCGCCGAGGTGCGGCCGGTCCCGGCGTCGCCTGACCACAACCAGCGCTCGGTGCGGCTGAGTGACGATGACATCGAGCTGCTCGCCGACGCCGTGCAGCACCTCAAGTTCCCGCACCAGCAGGGCGGGCGGCCGTCGATGGAGCGTTTCGAGCAGCTGGAGGCACTGCGCCAGAAGCTGCTCGCCAACCTCTGAGGCGCCGTCGTTCGTGGAGGTCGGCGAGACGCTGCGCGTCGAGTCCATCGAGGCGTGGCGCAGCTGGCTCGCCAAGAACCACGACGACCGCAGCGAGATCTGGCTGATCAGCGACCGCAAGGGACCGGGGCGACGCACGCCGGAGTACGAGGATCTCCTCGACGAGGCGGTGTGCTGGGGCTGGGTCGATGTGCTGGTGAAGGGCCTGGACGAGACTCGCTACTACCTGCGCTGGGTGCCGCGGCGGCGAGGCGGGAATTGGACGGCCAGCAACCGTGAGCGGGCCCGACGGCTCGCCGCGCAGGGTCGGATGACCGAGGCCGGCCTGGCCTTGCTGCCCGCCGATCTTCGGGACGAGCTCAAGCCCTAGCCCGGACAAAGAGAAGAGGCGGCCGCAGCGCTGCGACCGCCTCTCATCCCAGGTTCCTGTCAGATCAGCTCCAGGAGAAGTCTGCCCAGCCAGCACCGGCCCAGCCAGCACCGGCCCAGCCCGCGCCGGCCCAGCCCGCACCAGCCCAGCCGGCACCGGCCCAGCCAGCACCAGCCCAGCCAGCGCCGGCCCAGCCTGCACCTGCCCAGCCAGCACCGGCCCAGCCGGCACCTGCCCAGCCCGCGCCGGTCCACGTGCTCCCGGCCCAGCCCGCACCTGCCCAGCCTGCCCCGGCCCAGCCTGCCCC
>JALZAG010000197.1 GCA_030948445.1 Candidatus Dormiibacterota bacterium | reverse complement strand
GTGAGCGGCAGCGCCGTGAGAATCACCACCGGGATCAGCCGAAGCCTCGACGACGACCGCACCGCCGAACAGACGTCGCGGCCATCCATGCGCGGCATGTTGAGATCGGTGACGACCAGGGCGGGCGTTTCGCGCGGGAGCATCGCGATGGCCTCCACCCCGTCCTCCGCCGTGACCACCTGATGGCCGTGCCGGGAGAGCAGCAGACGTCCGAGTTCGCGAATGTCGGGATCGTCGTCAGCCAGCAGCACCTTGGCCAAGCCACACCTCTTCACCGCCGAGCTGAGTAATACCTCGTGCGTCTTGTAGCACGTTGGGAGTACGCGCCACCCTCCCGTCCCGCAACGGCTGGGTGATGTCCAGGTCAGGGTGTCAGCTGATCCAGCTGGGTCGCGTGCTGCTCGAGGTGGCCCACCAGGAACTCGTCGACGATCTGTGCCAAGTCCATCGCCCCGAGCGTGGGGTGGAGGCCACGCATCCTCCAGGCCGAGCCATCGAGCCCGGTGAGGAATGCGCGCAGCCCGGTGATGTCCTTGGCTGTCCGATGCCACAGCCGGCCCCGGTCGGTGCTCCGGTCGCGCTCGATGGCGGCGATCCGGCCGGGATCGGTCTTGGTCCTCCCGAACGGAGCCGGCTCGTCGCCGCCGTTCTCGATGACCAGGGCAGCCTCGGAGAGCCAGTACGGGATGAACTCGGCGATGTGAGCCCAGACCTGTCCCGCCTCCCACCGTTCGCCGGTTGGAGGATCCGGCGCGGTGAGCGCGTCGCGTGGGAAGGCGCGCGCGGCGTGCTCGCGCAACCTCGCCTCAACGCGGTCGACGCGGCGCTCGAAGTCGTCTGCCGGCGTGGTCATCGGAGTGGCTGCAACGGCGCACCAGCGATGACTCGGCTGCGCAGCGAGCCGAGCCGATCGACGCTCAGCACCACCTCGTCACCCGGCTGCAGCCATGGATATGCGTCCCCGCCGTGCACGAGCGCGAGCTCCAGGATGCACCCGGTTCCGCACGTGCCCGACCCGATGACGTCGCCGGTCTGCACGCGCGTTCCGCGCGACGCATAGCTGATCATCTCGCCGAAGCTCCAGTAGATCTCCGCGAGCGACGCGCGCGAGTACTCGCGTCCGTTGACGCTCGCGGTCATGGTGAGGTCGTACGCGCGACCGCTCCGCGCGTCCTCGAGCTCGTCCGGGGTGACCAGCATCGGGCCAAGTGTGGTGGCCGAGTCCTTCCCCTTCACCGGGCCCATGCTGAGCTTCATCTCGCGTCGCTGGATGTCACGCGCGCTCCAGTCATTCATCAGGCAGAACCCGGCGATGCTCTCCTCGGCCTGCGCCGGCGTCAGGTTCGATCCGCCGCGGCCGATGATCGCGGCAACCTCCAGCTCGAAGTCGAGCTCGGAGCTGCCGGGCGGAACCGCAACGTCCGCGCCGTCGCCGTTCACGGCATAGGGATTGCTGAAGTAGAAGACGGGCAGCTCGTACCAGTCGGGATCCATCTCCAGGCCACGTCGCTTGCGCGCAGTCTTGACGTGCCGCTCGAAGGCGTAGAAGTCGCGGACCGTCGGTGGCTCCGGGATCGGGGCGCGCAACGTCACCTCATCGAGTGGCACCACCTCGACCGGGTCACGCAACGCCCTCTCTCCGGCCGCTGCAAGGTCATCGCCGAGGAGGCCCAAGAGCGTGACCCCCTCGGGCAGAACATGCACCGCCGAATCGACGACGACGCCGACGCGATCAGCATGTTGTGGTCCTGATCGAAATGTCACCCAGCGCATCGATTCGACTCCCTTCGGCGACAGTTGGGCACTCTCACACTCCATATACTGGCGATCTCCGCGGGGAGGTGGCTGAGAGGCTGAAAGCGCCCGCCTGCTAAGCGGGTGAGGGATGTTAAGTCCCTCCGGGGGTTCGAATCCCCCCCTTCCCGCCAGTGTCACCCACGCAGCTCACCGGTGGTGCCGCGTCACCCCAAAGAGAGAGGAGATCCCATGGCACGACTTGGCGACCTGACCGACGAGCAGGCGGCCGGCTTCGGGCACGCATTTCTGCGCTGGCTCACCGACGAGGATCCCGCCAAGGTGACTCAGCTCTTCCCGGACCTCGACCCCCACGGGATCGATGACAGGGAGGCCGGGGACCTGGGACGCTCGATCCTTGAAGACCTGCTCGCGGAGCGGTTCATCAGCCAGCGCGAGGACAGCTGAGCCCGTCCGATT
>JALZAG010000128.1 GCA_030948445.1 Candidatus Dormiibacterota bacterium | reverse complement strand
GCCCCGGGGACCCGCGCCAACACTGAATGGCGCACCAGCACCTACGGCGGGGGCGCCGTCTACCGCCGCACCCTGTTGCACGCCTACGCAACGGCGGGTGAATACCTGCTGTTGGGCTCGACTGCCGAGGGTACCGGAGCCGCGGACATCATGGTCTGGAACCCGGGGCTGGTCACTGGAACCGTCGGGCGGGAGACGGTGCCGGCGAGTCCGTCTTACAGCTGCGCGGCGCAGAGATCCGCCAGCAGCATCACGGCGCAGGGCAAGATCATCAGCCGCGCCGAAGAGCTCGCCGGCCCTGACACGGTGCCGGCGGGGGTCCCGAACGCCTACACGCCCTGCACCTACCGCGCGCCTGCCACCGGCATCTACGGCATCGCGATGATCGGGCCCTCGGGCTTCAGCAGTGATACCGACGGCCAGCCGGCGACGGACATCGCCCTCACCAGCCCGCACGACTACGACACCACCCAGTTCACCTCCATCGCGGCGTGGGACGTCACCGTGCGCGGTTCGCTCACCGACGCCACCAGCACCCGCCCCGGGCGACTGTTCACATACATGCTGTCGCTGTACGCGGGCGGCAACGGGCACCCGGTCGACATCGTGACCTACGTCGTCACCCCGGACGGCTACCGCTACAAGGTCGACGACCGTGGCATGGACCCCGCGGGGTGGATCCAATACGCCAACCAGCTCGGCTTCCTCGACCCCGATGGCACAACGCCGCTGTACCACGACGCGGTCGCCCTGAACAGCGGCCATCCACAACAGCTGACCAGCATCCAGGCTGGGGTCATCTTCGCCAAACCGGAATTTCCGATGTTCTTCGAAGCGCCGGCGCCGGAGGTGCTCTCAGTGCTCGGCGTCCCGCTGAATCCCATCGCGCCCCAGGTGAACGGCCTCACGTTCAGGGGTACCGGCAAGGTCGGCGCGGCGTACTACAAGCTGGGTGGCTCCTTCTCCTTCAGTTCGACGGTCAATGGCGTCTACCAGATCGTGATCAGCCGTGACGGTGCCAACTTCGATCCGACGAATCCTCAGAACCGCGTGCTGCGTGGCATTGCCAAGCCGGGGCTCCAAACGGTCCCATGGGATGGCAAGGACAACTCCGACGCCTACCTGCCGATCAAGAGCGGCGCGTACCCCTATCAGGTGAGCGTTCACGGCGGTGAATATCACCTCCCCTTCGTCGATGTCGAGAACAACATCCAGGGTGGCCCGTCGATCACCCTGCTCAACCCACCGGGGGGTCTCTGCCCGGCGCTGACCGGGGGCTGCTCCGCAGCTTTCTACGACGACAGGGGATACACGACCACCACCGGCGTGACCGTGGGGACGCCGGGGACAGTCCTGTGCGGACTGAAGCCGCCGGCTGTCCCGTTCAGTGACCCGGTGCTCGGCTTCGACACCACATCAAACCAGCGAGCGTTCGGGACCGCGGCGGGCGGGAACAGCAATGTCCCCTGCACCGGCAACTTCGGGGACACCAAGGGGCTCGACCTCTGGACCTATTACTCGACAGCCCCCACCGGCGGGGAGCTCAGCGTGGTCGATGTGCCGCCCCCCGCGCCAGCGGTGACGCAGACGTCCCCGCTGACACTGCTGCCGACACCGCAAACTGGTGCCGGCTCGATGGGTCAGCTGGCGGGCGGCACCGCAGCGGCCCTCGTGGGTCTCGGGCTCGCTGCCTTTGCCGGACGTCGCCGGATGGCCGTCCAGGCGCCGCGGGCGACTCGGCGGCGCTGACTTCCACGCGACGGGACCACGGTCGGTCTCGGAGGTGGCCGAGACCTCTATCGGGACTCGGCCAGGTCGCTGACCAGCGACCCCACCACCTGCTTGGCGTCCCCGAACAGCATGGTGGTGTTGGACAGGTAGTAGAGCTCGTTGCCGATACCGGCAAAGCCCGGCGCCATGCTCCTCTTGATGACCAGAACGCTGCCCGCGTGATCGACGTCGAGGATGGGCATGCCGTACACCGGGCTCCCCGGCTCGTTCTTGGCCGCGGGGTTGGTGACGTCGTTGGCACCGATGACGATGGCGACATCGGCGCGGGAGAGGAGCTCATTGGCCTCGTCGAGCTCCACCATGTGGTCATACGGGACGTCCGCCTCGGCCAGGAGCACGTTCATGTGCCCGGGCATACGGCCGGCCACGGGATGGATCGCGAAGCGCACCTGGGTGCCGTTGCGCTCCAGTGCGTCCGACAGTTCGCGGACCTTGTGCTGTGCCTGCGCGACCGCCATGCCGTAGCCGGGGATGATGACCACCAGGCGTGCACCATCGAGGATCGCGGCGCCATCGATGCTGGTGCCGCTGCGCACTGGTCGGTCGTCCTCCGCCGCCTCCTTCGACGACGTCGTCACCTGACCAAACGCGCCGAAGAGGATGTTGCGGAAGTTGCGATTCATTGCCCGGCACATCACCACGGCGAGGATGAAGCCGGATGAACCGTCCAACGCACCAGCGATCTCCAGCACCTTGTTGTCCAGCGCGAAGCCCATCGCCACCGCGGACAGGCCGGCGTAGGAGTTGAGCAGGGCGATCACAGTGGGCATGTCAGCGCCACCGATGGGGATGATCAGCAGCACCCCGAAGACCACCGCAGCCGCGACCACCACGGCAAAGACGATGACCGCGCTCGGGTCGATTGCCAGCCACGCGATTCCCGCCAGTGCGATAGCCAGGATGGACAGGTTGACGATGTTCTGCCCGCGATAGACCACCGGACGTCCGTGGATGATCTCCTGCAGCTTCCCGAACGCCATCAGGCTGCCGGTGACGGTGAGGCCGCCCAACAGAACCTCGACGCCGAGGACCACCACGGTGAACCGGTCGAGGTGGGGCTGACGAATGATGTATTCGGCGACCCCGACCAGGGTCGCGGCGGCGGCTCCGAACGCATGCGACAACGCCGTCCGCTGCGGCATGGCGGTCATGGGCACAAAGGCGGCCAGCGGTACACCGATCGCGGCCCCGGCCATGAGGCCGACGACGATCCACGTGAACTGGGTCACCTCTGGTCGCACGAACGTACCCACCACCGCCAGCACCATGCCGAGCTCGCCGGCGATGACGCCGCGCCGCGCAGTGGTAGGAGCGGTCATCCACTTGATCGCGAAGATGAACGACAGGCCGGCAGCCAGGTAGAGGTACTGGACTACGTTCTCGCGCATCAGCTGCGCTTCCTGAACATGCGCAACATCCGGTCCGTCAGGAGGAAGCCGCCGATCACGTTCGACGAGGAGGCCGCGATGGCGATGGTTCCAAGCACCGTGGTGGTGACCGATTGGGAACTGCCGACGATGACAATGGAACCCACCAGGGCGATGCCGGAGATGGCGTTAGTGAGCGACATCAGAGGCGTGTGTAGGAGCTGAGGAACGCGCCGGATCAGCTCGAAGCCGAGGAAGGATGCCAGCAGGAAGACGTAGAGGCCGGTTTCGATGCTCACGCGCCGGCCTCGGTCGGAGCCGGTGTCGCGATCAGGCCAGCGACGCGCTCGTTGACGACCTTGCCGTCGCGCGTCACCAGGGTTCCGTGGACGATCGGGTCGTCGCCGTCGAGGTTGATCTCGCCGTCCTTGGCAATGTGGAGAAAGAAATTGGCGAGGTTGCGACCCAGCATCTGGCTGGCATCCTGCGGCGCCGTCGCCGGTAGGTTCTCGG
>JALZAG010000116.1 GCA_030948445.1 Candidatus Dormiibacterota bacterium | reverse complement strand
CGAACCGGGAACCGGTCGGGAAAACCCTTCACTGCACTGGCCATTGGGCGATGGTGCCGGAGGTGGCCGTCGGCGCGCCACCTACAATCGCGCGCAGCCCCTTTAGCTCAACGGTAGAGCAGCCGGCTTTTAACCGGTTGATGGAGGTTCGATTCCTCCAGGGGGCAGCGTGCTACGTCTGGGGCGTCGGTGATGTGCTGACCCCGCCGCCGCCATAGCCGCCGGGGGGTGCCGAGGCCCCGAGTGTTGACCAGGCCATCGCCCCAGCGGGAGCGGCCACCGCCGGCGCGGTCCCCCACCTGCTGAAGGTGACGGTGCTGGCGATGGTCGTCCCATTGCCGCCGAACGACGTGACGTAGGTGGTGGGCAGCCGCGAGCCGGCGGCGACGTCCAAGTGACCGGTGCCACTGGGACCGCCCTGCTGTGGGGGCACCGATCCGGCGATGCGGACCCCGCCTCCGGCGAGCACTTCTGTCGTGGCCGGGACCAGCCCCGTCGACTGCACCTGGTCGGCGATGGTGATGCCCGCTGCGAGAACCGCATAGGGGCCGTCGCCAGTGGCGACGGAGATCCACTTGCCCACCAGCCCAGCGGCACTGGCGGCCGGCACACCAAGCTGGTCGCGCAGCGCGGCAACGTTGCCCTGGAAGTACACGGTGCCGCTGACCAGGAGCAGCGTGAACTGCTCCTGTCCGGACGTGGAGTCCATGGTGATCACCTGCGAACCTCCGGCCTGACCCGCGTCACCGACGAACTTCTGGCTGACCCCACCGCCGCTGGTGACCGCCACGTAGTGGAAGCCCTTGGAGGCGTTCGCGGCCGCCATGGCCTGGCGGTAGACGGTCCGGGCGCGCGCCGCCGCCGCACTCTGCGCGCTCGGCGACCGCGAGGCTGTGCTCGGCGTGACCGTGCTGCTTCCTCGAGTGAGGACGCCGATCGCCGCCCCCATGGCTGCGCCGGCGAGGAGCGCACCGGCCGCGGCCATCGCAACCAGCTCCCGTCGCCGGCGCCGGGGGACGAGCGGGGGCGCCGTCGCAGGCGGGGCTGGCGGCGGCGCGGCCGGCCAATCGTGCGGGGTGGGGATCACTGCCCACCATCCTGACTGACCAATCCTTACCGAATGCTTTCAGCGCTCACGGCGGCGGCACCACCCCGGCCGCAGTGAGAACCAATGCGACCGCGATGAAACCCGCGCAGAGTGCGATGAAGGCCGAGCCGCGCGCGGTCCGGGGGCGCGGCTCAGCGGTGAAACCTGTGATTGGATGGCCCTGTGGACAGACCTCCCGCGGAACCGCGGCCGGTCGGGGGTAGCGCGATTCACAGGTTGCGCAGTGGTCGAAATACCGGCTGCTGCCGCCGTGCCAGACGTGGCTTCCGGCGCGTTCTCCGATGGCGAGCAGCATCAGCAGGAACGCCAGGCTGGCCAAGAAGATCAGCACGCCGGGTCCGCCGCGGGCTGCCAGCGCAGCTCGCGCGCTCGCGACAACCCGGCCGCCACCAGGAAGTCGCGCAGGCCGTCCACGATGCGCACCGCTGCAGAGGGGTCGGTGAAGGTCGCGGTTCCAACCTGGACAGCGTCGGCGCCGGCGACCAGGAAGTCGAGCGCGTCGCCCGCGTCGCTGATGCCGCCAATGCCGATCACCGGGATGCGCACCACCTGGCGCACCGCGGCCACCGCGGCGAGTGCCAGGGGTTTGATGGCAGGTCCACTGAGTCCTCCGGTTCCCGTGCGCGGCAGCACCGGCTGGCGCAGGCCACGGTTGATCTTCATGCCGACGAAGGTGTTCACAGCCGACACGGCGTCGGCCCCGGCGGACTCGACCGCCGCGGCAACGGCGCCGATGTCGGTCACATTGGGGCTCAGCTTCACAATCACGCACCGTTGCGTGACCTGTCGGACCGCCGCGGTCACGCGGGCAGCCTCCTGGGGGTCGCGACCGAGGTCGAGCCCGTGGGCGATGTTGGGACACGAGATGTTCAGCTCGTACCCGGCGATCCCGGGTGCGCTGTCGAGGATGCGCACACAATCGACGTACTCGTCGACCGTGGCGCCGGCGACATTGGCGACGATCGCACACCGCCTCTGCGCGAACCGCGGTGCGTACTCGCGAGCCACGTGCTCGACACCCGGGTTTTGCAGCCCGATGCTGTTGAGCATTCCTCCTGCGGTTTCAGCCACGCGCGGAGGCGCGTTGCCAGCGCGGGCGAGCCGGGTGATGCCCTTGGTGAACAGCGCCCCAACCCTGTCGAGGTCGATCAGCTCGGCGAGCTCGAAGCCGAAGCCGGCGGTGCCGCTGGCCAGTCCGATGGGGTTGGCCCAGCGGAGGCCGCGGCCGAGGTCGACGCTCAGGTCCACAGTCATGCGACGTGCGCTGGCGGAAGGCGCATCAGCTCCTCCCAGGCCACCGCGCGGATCGGCATGACAGGGCCGTCAGTGCAACAGAGCGCCCACTCAGAGCCGTCACCACGCCCGTGAACCGGTAACGCGCACCCCAGGCATGTCCCGAAGCCACACCCCATCGGTGCCTCCAGCGACACCTCCGCCACTCGCGGGGAGGCAGGTCGCTCCAGCAGGGTTTTGGACACGGCGGCGAGCATCGGGTTGGGACCGCACGCGTACACCGCGGTGGCTGGGTCCAGGTCGGCGGGAATGCCGGCTGTCACCAGGCCCTCCGCACCGCGGCTGCCATCGACGGTGAACTCCACAACCACCACACCGAGGTCACCACGGGCGAAGCGGTCTGGCGGGTACAGGAGCGCGGCGCGCGCCGCCCCGCTGACCACGGTCACATCCTGGCCGTGGCGACGCAGGGCGCGGATCAGCAGCGGGAACGGAGCACAGCCGAGGCCTCCGCTGACGCACAAAGAGCGTGCCGCCCCCGTCCGCACGGTGAAACCGTTTCCCAGCGGACCGAGCGCGGTGAACTGATCGCCGGGCTGCAGCGATGCCAGGATGCGGGTGCCGGTGCCGACGGGCGCGAGGACGAACGCGGCGACATCGCCCTCGGTCCAGGCAACGCTGAACGGTCGGCGCAGCAGCGGTGTGACCCCGCCGCCGCAGCGCAGCTGGGCGAACTGTCCGGGTCGCGCCGTGGCAGCGAGGTGCGGCAGCCGCGCGCTGATCTCCACCATGCCGCCGCCGAGGATGTCGACCGCCACCACCTCACCGCGCTCGTCGCGCGCCTGCAGCAGCGAGTGGCTCACGACATCGCCCCGACGGCACCCTCGCGGTAGGCGCGCACCGGACCGATCGCGAACCTCTCGCCCGCCTGCTGCCTGATCATGGCGTCCACCAAGGCGGCCGCGGTGTCGAGCGACGTGCAGCATGGGATCCGTCGTTGTTCAGCGGCGAGTCGGATGCGATACCCATCCTTGACAGTGCGCCCCGCCGCGGCCACCGACGCGGCGCCGTCCTGGTGGTAGTCAAGCTCATCGGTGGCCAAGTGGGAGACGGTGTTGATGACCAGTTGCACCTTCCCCTCCTCGATCACATCGATGACATTGGGTCGGCCATGGCCCAGCTTGCCCACAGCAACCGCGCTGATCCCTGCCTGCGCGAGCATCGTCACC
>JALZAG010000113.1 GCA_030948445.1 Candidatus Dormiibacterota bacterium | reverse complement strand
GGGGGACCGAAAAGGACGGTGATCACCTGATGAAACCCTTGTACTGCCGCATCAGAAGCTGCGTCTCGATCTGCTTCATGGTGTCGAGCGCGACGCCGACCACAATGAGTATCGCCGTGCCTCCCAGGTACAGGCTGGTGGGATCAGCACGTGTGGCGAATGCGGTGAACAGGGGCAGCACGACTGTGATGATGGCCAGGAACAGTGCGCCCGCCAGCGTGATGCGTCCCATGACGCGGCCGAGATACTCCGCCGTGCTCCGCCCCGGTCTGATCCCGGGGATGAACGTCGACTGCTTCTTGAGATTGTCCGCGACATCGTTGGGATCGAAGACGACGGCGGTGTAGAAGTACGTGAAGCCGAGGATCAGCAGGAAGTACAGGCCGTTGTAGAGCACGTTGATGTACCACTTGGGCCCGTTGGGTTGCCAGTTGGTGGTGATCCACGAGGAGGCGTTGCCGAGGAACCCACCGGCGCTGGCGAAGAGGTTGGCGAAGATGGTGGGGAAGAACATGATCGACAGGGCGAAGATGATCGGGATCACCCCGGCCGTGTTGATGCGCAGCGGCAGGAAGTTGCGCCGGCCCTGGGACGCCGCGCCGGTCCGCGGATTCAGGACCCGTTGGGCGGACTGCACCGGCACCTTCCTCTGCGCCTGTTGCACGGCGATGATTCCGGCGGTGACAACCAGCGCGATGACGGCCACGCCAATGATCTGGATGACGTGGGTGCCCCCCGTGGTTCCGTAGTCACCGATCGAGGGGATGACCCGGGCGATGATGCCGGTGAAGATGATTAGGGACACGCCGTTGCCGACACCGTACTCGGTGATCAGCTCGCCGAGCCACATGGCGATGATCGTCCCCGCCACCAGGGTGAGCACGATGCCGATCTCCTGGGTGGTGGTGGCGTTGGGGATGATCGCCTGCTGCACGCCGTTGATGGTCACCGCGCTGGGATTGGTGAACAGCGCGAGAAACCCCCAGCCCTGCAGCGCGGCGAGGGGGACCGTCAACCAGCGCGTGTAGCGCGTGATCTTCTTGCGGCCCTGCTCTCCTTCCTTGCTCAACTCCTTGAGCCGGACGGAGACCACCGTCATGAGCTGCATGATGATGGTGGCGTTGATGTAGGGGTTGAGTCCCTCAGCCACGATCGTGAAGCGCTGCAGACCACCACCGCCGACGAGGTTGAACAACCCGAGCAGCGAGTTGCTGCTGAAGAGCGCCTGCAGCGCCTTGGGGTCTGCTCCCGGGATCGAGACGTTGGCCAGCACGCGAAACGCCAGCACCAGGCCGATGGTGATCACCAGCTTCCTGCGAAGCTCGGGGATGCGCATCGCCTGGCCGAGCGCCTGCAGGAGGTTCACGCCTGCGGCTCCTCCTGCGCGTCGCCCGCGGTGTCGTCAGTGGCCTCGGCCGTTGTCGCGCTCACCGGCTCGCTCTCGGCGGATTCCTCCGCCTCCGCGGCGGCCGCGGTACGCGCGCGCCGGCGTGACGCCGCGTTCCCCCTGGTGCCGCGTGCGTCTTCAGCGCCTTTCGGCGCACGCTCCTCGAGCACGTCGACGCGTCCCCCCGCAGCCTCCACCGCGCTCCGCGCCGCGGCAGACGCGCGGTGCACTCGCACATGCACTGCCACCTTGACACGGCCGGCGGCGAGCAGCTTGATGGGCGCGTCTGGCCCGGTGACCAGGCCGGCCGCGGCCAGCGCGGCCCCATCGACGATGGCGTCGGCCGGGAAGCGGTTGAGCTTGCTGAGATTGACCACTTGGAATTCGCGCCGGAAGCGATTGTGGAAGCCGCGCAGCTTGGGCAGCCGCATCGACTGCTTCATCTGGCCACCCTCGAATCCCTTGGGGACGCTGCTGCTCTCGCGCGAGCCCTGACCCTTCTGGCCACGGCCGGACGTCTTGCCCTGACCGGCCGAGATCCCGCGCCCCACGCGGGTGCGCTTCTTCCTGCTGCCCGGGGCTGGTTTGAGCTCGTGCAGTCTCATGACTCGGGTTCTCCTGTGGCCCGGGCCAGCACCGCCACGCCCTCCGGGGTGTCGGCGGCAATGCCGTCGACGCTGACGAGGTGGCGTACCTTGTGCACCATCCCGCGGATCGACGACGTGTTCCTGTGCTCGACGGTGTGGTTGAGCTTGCGCAGGCCGAGCGCGGCCAGGGTGGCCTTCTGGTCTTTGGCGTACCCGATCGAGCTCTTGCGATAGGTGACGCGGAGCGTGCTCATGCGGTCACCGGGTGTGGTGAGGGCGTGCCCTCCCCGAGCATCTCGGCGGCGCGCTTGCGGCCCACCATGCGCTCGGGCTCCAGGCCGCGCAGGGCGGCGACCTCGCGGAGGGTGCGCATGCTGGCCAGCGCCGCGATGGTGGCGCGCACCACGTTGATGGGGTTGTCGGTGCCCAGCGACTTGGTGAGGATGTCGTGGATGCCGGCGGCCTCGACGACCGCGCGCATCGAGCTGCCGCTGATGACGCCTGTCCCGGGCACCGCGGGCTTGAGCAGGACCTTGGCTGCCCCGAGCTTGTAGTGCACCTCATGCGGGATGGTGCTGCCGACCATCGGGACCGTGATCATGTGCTTCTTGGCGTCGTCGACACCCTTGCGGATCGCGTCCGGAACCTCCCCCGCCTTGCCAAGGCCCGCGCCGACACGACCGGCGCCGTCACCGACGACGACAAGCGCGCTGAAAGAGAAGCGGCGACCGCCCTTGACCA
>JALZAG010000096.1 GCA_030948445.1 Candidatus Dormiibacterota bacterium | reverse complement strand
CGCGGACGCCGCGGCCTGACCGTGCTGGAGGAGCTCCAGCGCCGCGACGACGTCGTCTGCGAGATCACCGACCTCGACTTCCCCGAGGCGGCCGAGGTCGATGTCCGTCTCATCAAGCTTGCCGTGGCGCGCTCGGCGCTGCTGCTCACCAGCGATCACAACCTCAACCGGATCGCGCGTATCGCGGGCGTACGGGTGCTCAACCTCAACGACCTCGCCAACGCGCTCAAGCCCATCCTCAGCGCCGGCGAAGAGATCTCCATCGCCGTCGTCCGCGAGGGCAAGGAATTGCACCAGGGCGTCGGCTACCTCGACGACGGCACCATGGTGGTCGTGGAGAACGCCAAGGCCCGCCTCGGCGACACCGTCCGCGCGACGGTGACGTCGGTGCTGCAGACGTCGGCAGGCCGTATGATCTTCGCCACCACCGACGGCCCCGACACGTCGCAGCGAACCGGGCGCGCGGTGCGGTCGCGGGCGGCACCGCGCTGACCGCAGTCCTGATCATCCCCGCCTCGGGTCGGGGTCAGAGGATGGGGGAGGACAAGCTCTTCGCCGACGTCGCCGGTCGCCCGCTGATCGCCCACACGCTGGCCGCCGGCGCCGCGTCAGCCGCATTCGTGCGCGTGGTCATCGCGGCCCCCGCGCACCGGCACACGCTGCTGGCCGAGCTCGCCGCCACCGCGGGCTTCACCGACGTGGTGCTGACACTCGGTGGTGCGCGCCGGCAGGACAGCGTCCGGGCCGCGCTCGAGGAGGTGGGCGACGCGGAGCTGGTCGCGGTGCACGACGCGGCCCGGCCGCTGTGCGCACCGAGCCTCTTCGTCGACTGCGTCGCGGCGGCCCGCGAGCACGGCGCCGCCACCGCTGCGATCCCGGTGGTCGACAGCATCAAGCGCGGCGCTGCCGGCGTGATCGTCGAATCGCTGGACCGCGACGGGCTGTATGCGATCCAGACGCCACAGGCCTTCACGCGTGAGTTGCTGGTGAAAGGCCACCGCCAGGCGTCTGCCGCCGATGTGCATGCGGACGACGACGCGGCGCTCGTCGAGGCGCTCGGCGTGACCGTTCACATCGTCCCCGGCAGCCCTGACAATTTCAAGGTGACTCATCCCCGTGACCTGGTCTTGCTGCGTGCCCTGGTGGCCGACCGGTCGTGACCCTTCGCATCGGCCACGGCATGGACGCCCACCGCTTGGTGGCGGGCCGCCCACTCATGCTCGGCTGCGTGAACGTCCCGCACGAGCGCGGGCTGGCGGGACACTCCGATGGTGACGCGGTGGTGCACGCGCTCTGCGACGCGCTCCTCGGCGCGGCGGGGCAGGGCGACATGGGCCGCCACTTCCCGTCCGCCGACGAACGCTGGCGCGATGCCACCGGGGCAGAGTTCCTGCGCGCCGTCGCCGACCTGCTCTCGGAGCGCTCCGCGCGACTCGTGTCGGCCCAGGTGGTCGCGATCGCCGAGGAACCGCGACTCGCTGCCCACCTCGGCGCGATGAGCGCGGCGTGTGCCGCCGCCCTGGGCGTCGACGGAGCGCTGCTCCGCGTCACCGCGACGAGCAGCGACGGCCTGGGGTTCACCGGCAGAGGTGAGGGCATCGGTGCCTCTGCCGTCGTGCTGCTCGACGTCGGCGCCTGACAGGCGGCGATCCGGCACGGCCGTGCTACCATCGCCATCAGCGAAATGGATTACGCTGAGAGCGAACAGCACGCCACTCACGGCCGGGCCGGCTCGCTGCGCCGCGTCCAGGGATCGGTGCTGCGCCGTCATCGCGAGCTTGCCGGCCGCTCGCTCGCCGACGTCGCTGCCGCAGCGCACTGCTCGCCGGCGCACCTCTCGGAGGTGGAGCGAGGTCGTAAGGACGTCAGCGCGGAGCGCCTGGTGGGGGTGGCGGCCGCTCTCGACGTCCCACTCCACCTCCTCTACGCGGACATCGCTGAGGAGCTGACTCCCCAGACGCTGACCGACGCGCGCGCCAGCGGCCACGACCCTCACGCCCAGCTCCAGCTCGCCGCGGCAGCGCTGAACACCGAGGCGCTGCGCACCGTCGCGCAGTTCACCACCTACCTGGCGAGCACGGCGCTGCCGGCGCGTCGCCGCATCGGCTTCGCGGTGCCACCGCACGGGGACAGCAGGTGAGCGTCATCCCCACCGTCGTGGAGTCGACGTCGCGCGGCGAAAGGTCCTACGACATCTATTCGCGGCTGCTGCGTGATCGCATCATCTTCCTCGGCGAGCAGATCACGGACGAGACCGCAAACCTGGTCACCGCGCAGCTGCTGTTCCTCGAGGCCGAGGACCCGGGCAAACCGATTCACCTGTACATCAACTCGCCCGGGGGCAGCGTCACCTCGGCGCTCTCGATGTACGACGCCATGCAGTGGGTGAGCGCGCCGGTGTCGACGATCTGCCTCGGCATGGCCGCCAGCGGAGGGTCGCTTCTTCTCGCCGGCGGCAACGCGGGGCGGCGCCTGGCACTGCCCAACTCACTGATCATGATCCACCAGCCGTGGGCGTCAGGGCTGCAGGGCAAGGCCAGCGAGCTGGAGGTGCATGCGCGCGAGATCCTCCGCCAGCGCGACCTGATCGTCGAGATCTACGCGCGCCACAGTGGCCGGAGCGAAGCGGAGGTGGCGCGCGACATCGAGCGCGACAATTTCATGACCGCCGAGCAGGCGCTGCGCTGGGGGCTCATCGACCAGATCATCACCCGCCGCCAGCAGGCTGTCGCAGTTCCCGCCTGACAGCTGAGTCGGGCGCGTGAGACGGTGCGTCGATAGACTGTCGCGCGATGCCCATGCGCCTGCACGACACCATGACGCGCAGCCTGCGGGCGGTCGAGCCATTCGAGTCCGACCACGTCCGCCTCTACACATGCGGGCCCACTGTCTACGCGCGCGCTCACATCGGCAACTTCCGAACCTTCCTCTTCGAGGACGTGCTGCGGCGCTGGCTGGAACGACGCTTTGCACGCGTGACGCACGTAATGAACCTCACCGACGTCGAGGACAAGATCATCCGCAACGCCACCGCGGCCAACCACGACCTCGACGCCGAGACCGGTCCCTGGATCACGGCCTTCTTCGACGACCTCGACACGCTCAACATCCGCCGCGCCCACCACTACCCGCGCGCCACCGAGTACATCGCGGAGATGGTGGCGCTCATCGAGCGACTCGACGCCGTCGGGGTGACCTATCGCAGCGACGACAGCGTGTATTTCCACATCACCTCGTTCCCCCCGTACGGCCGCCTCTCCGGGGTGCGGGCCGAGGGACTGGTGGCCGGCGCCGGCGGCCGCGTCGACGCCGATGAGTACGAGAAGGAGGATGCCCGCGACTTCGCGCTCTGGAAGACGGTGGCAGCCGACGAGATCGGCTGGGACACGAAACTCGGTCGCGGCCGGCCCGGCTGGCACATCGAATGCTCGGCGATGAGCATGGCGCTGCTGGGAGAGTCCTTTGACATTCACTGCGGCGGCGTCGACAACATCTTTCCGCACCACGAGAATGAGATCGCCCAGAGCGAGGCCGCCTCGGGAAAGCCCTTTGTTCAGCTCTGGTGCCATGGCGAGCACCTGCGCGTCGGCGGCGACAAGATGGCCAAGTCGCTGGCCAACTTCGCGACAGTGGCCGACCTGGTCTCGAGTGGCGCGCGACCCTCGGCGTTGCGCTACCTTCTGATCGCCGGCGCGCATTACCGCAAGCCGGTCAACTACAGCGATGAGTCACTGCATGGTGCCACCGAGTCCGTCGGTCGCTTCGCGGATTTTGCCGATCGCATCCGTGCGCACGCACCCACTGATGCTGCTGGTTCGGGTTCGGCGGACAGCCGCGTGGCCACCGCGCGTGCGGCCTTCGAGGCGGCGATGGACGACGATCTCAACCTCCCCGAGGCGATGGGAGCTGTCTACACGCTGATCCGCGCGCTCAATCGCGAGCTGGACGGCGGTGCGGTCGACGGACCAACGCACATGGAGCTGGCCGCGCTCATCGACGAGGTGGACGACGTGCTCGGCGTCCTTCCGCTGGTCGAGCGCGAACGGGCCGAGGCGCAGCTGAGCGCGCCCGAGAAGGCCGCCTTCGTCGCCCGCGAGGCTGCCCGGGCCGCGCGCGACTGGGCCGAGGCGGACCGCCTTCGCGATGACCTCGCCCGGATGGGCGTGGCGGTGGAGGACACCCCCGGCGGACAGCGCTGGCGCCGTCTCTGAGACACTCGTGTTCGGTCACTCGCCTGCAAGGTTGGCAGTGAATGATCGAATCCCACATCCGTCTGCGGAGGCTTCCTGACATGGCCGAGACAAGGGCACAGTCGTGAACGACAGGTTCTTCCCTGGAGGTCCGATCGGCCCGGGCGGCTACGGCGTCGACACCGGTGTCTCAGTGCTCGCCATCGTGCTGCGCTTCACCCTCGGTGTGCTGCTGATCGTCGCCGCGGTCTACGTGATCCGCGAAATCCTGGCGACCATCCGCTCGCGGAGGGCCCTGAGCCCGCCCGTGCCCAACCCCGCCGCTGCCGAGCTCGAGATGCTCTATGTCCGCGGCGAGGTGAGCCGCACTGACTACCTGACCCGCCGCGCCGATCTCACCGGCGTTCCGCACACTGCGCCGCCTCCGGGCTGAGCCCGCGGCGGCTGCGCACCGGCCAGCGCCCGGCCCGCGCGATGCGGGACCGGGTCACTGAGTCCGTCGCTTCAGACGCTGGGTGGGGGAGGGGGTGCCGACGGGCCGCCCGGTGCCCCCGGTCCGCCGCCGCTCCATGACGTGGCGCCGGTGGAGGTCAGCGGCGCCTGGCCGGGAAAGCGGCTCACCACGACCAGGTAGTAGAGGATGCCGTAGATGATCACGTCGATGATCAGGCCGAAGATGACGCCGCCGCCGGCCCCGATGCCGATCAGGCCGCTGTAGGCGGTGTAGTTGCCGATCAGGGTGACGATGGCGCCGACGATGCCGAGGATCAGCCCGTAGATGACCCACAGCTTGCCTTCGGGGTTCAGCTGGTACATCCGGTACGCCCCGATCGTCCCGATGATCACGCCCGCCAGGCCGATGAGGTCGCCGAGCAGCCAGAGGATCGGAAGGTTGCACCCGCCGTAGATGGAGTAGGTGTTGCAGAAGCCGAGGATCCCGATCAACGCCAGGGCGTCGATGAGGATGCCGATTGCTCCGAGGATCAGTAGGACCAGCCCGAGTGTCTTGGCATTGACGTTCACCTTGACCGGGGGGTCCTTGGCGAACGGCGGATCAACGAGGCTGTTCAATTGAGCGACTCCTCCAAAACGCGGGCAGCTGATGCGTGGCCGATGGTAGCGGGCACAGCGGGGCTTGCGGGGGGTTGGCGATCTGGTCACAGGCGCGCGCCTGTGCGGTGACGTCTCGGTTCGACCGAACGGACACGCCGACAATCGGGCCATGGCTTCCCAGGTGTGTTGCCCGGCCTGCTGGACCTGGTCCGACCTCGGCAAGCGGACCACGTGTCAACGCTGCGGAACCGCCCTCATCCTCCCCGACGGGCGCGCGATCGGGACGGTGCGGACCGATCCGCCGCCGCCGCCCCCACCGCCGGCTTCGTTTGGCTACGCGACCCCGCCCGCGATCGGAGGGCCAATGGGCCCACCGGCCTTCCAGGGGGTCGCCACCGGGGGTGGCCGGGACTGGGTTTCCGTCTGCCGCTGGATCACGATCGGGTACGGGCTGCTCTCGGTGCTGGGCCTGATGTTTGTCGGCCTGGTGGTGCGGCACATCAGCGTCCCCATCACCGACCCCAGCACCGGGTTCACCACCGTGCAGACGTTCGACATCGGCGCTGCCTTTGCGATCGCGGCCATCGTGCTGGGGGCGTTCTTCGCGCTGTTCGCGTGGCTCACCCGGTACACCGTCGCGCGGGTCATCTTCCTGATCCTGGACGGGCTCGCGGTGCTCAGCGCACTGTCGGCACTGGGACGCACGCAGGGGTTCGGTGCGCTCGGCTTGGTCAGCCTGGTGTTCGACCTGGCGTACGGCGGCGCGCTCGTGATGTCGCTGCTCCCGCGCGCCCAGCCCGCATACGGCTGAGCCCGGTCGCCGAGGCTCGGCGATACTCGGGCTGTGGACATCCTCTACGGTCGCAACCCCGTCCTCGAGGCGCTGCGCGCCGGTCGCCCAGCCCGCCGGCTGGTGATCGCCGCCGGCCTCCCCGCAGAGGGCCGGCTGGACGAGATCCGGCGCGTCGCTGACGAACGCGGCATCCCTATGGAGGAGAGCTCACGCAAGCGCCTCGACGACATCGCCCACACCGAGCACCACCAGGGCGTCGCCGGCTACTTCCATGGCCGCCAGCCGCGCAGCCTTGACGACCTCATCGCGCACTCGCTCAGCCCGCAGCTCATCGTGGTCCTCGACGGCATCCAGGATCCGCAGAATCTCGGCGCCATCACCAGGACCGCCGACGCCGTCGGGGCGGATGGCGTGGTGCTGCCCCGGCATCGCGCCTCGGGCGTGACGGCCGCGGCCGCCAAGGCGTCGGCCGGCGCCACCGAACATGTTCCGGTCGCCATTGTCACCAACCTGGTCCAGGCGCTCGAGCAGCTGAAGGCTGCGGGGCTGTGGGTGGTGGGCCTTGCGGCCGACGGTGAGGCGCGCTACGACACCTTCGACTTAACCGGTCCGGTGGCGGTGGTCATCGGCGCGGAGGGCGAAGGGATGCGCTCGTTGACACGGCGCCATTGCGACGTGGTGGTGTCGCTGCCACTGATGGGCCAGGTCTCGTCGCTGAACGCGGGGGCGGCCGCGGCTGTGCTCCTCTACGAGGTGGTGCGTCAGCGAGGATTCGCGCGGCGCGAGAGATGACTGCACCAGAGCTGATTGTCGACGGCTACAACATCGTGCATGCGTGGCCCGAGCTCTCACCGCTGATCAGGTCGGGCAGGGGAGAGGAGGCGCGCCGCAGGCTGATCGCGACCCTCGCGGAGTACGCGGCCGGGAGCGGTGAGCGCGTCACCGTTGTCTTCGACGCCCATGGGCGCGCGCCTGACCACGGTGCTGGGGAATCCATCGACGGCGTCACCGTGGTGTTCGGCAGCAGCGCGCAGACAGCCGACCACGTCATCGAGCGCCGGGTGGCCATTGCGTCGGCGAGAGGCGATGCACGGATGGTCACCGTTGCCACCGGCGACCGGCTGCAGCGCGAGATGGTTATGGCCATGGGTGCTGCGGTGATCGGCGCCGAGGCGCTGCGCCAGCAGGTGCTCGGCGCCCAGGCTGAGGTGAACCAGCACAACGCGACGCGCCGGCGTGAAGCCAGGTTCGCCAACCGCGTCGAGGATCGCATCGACCCTGTGGTGCGCAGCCAGCTCGATCGACTGCGCCGCCCATCCTCCCCCGCGGACCGCGCCGCGGAGGAGGATGGCGCCCCTGAGCGCCCGCCTACTTAGGCTGGGCGGTGGTGCGCAGGTAGGGCTTCGGCTGCTTGAAGCCGGGGAAGAGTTGCCTGGCCTCGTCGTCCGACACCGCGCCGGTGATGATCACGTCATCGCCCTGCTTCCAGTTCGCGGGCGTGGCGACGCGGTGCTTGGCGGTCAGCTGGAGCGAGTCGATCACCCGCAGGACCTCGTCAAAGTTGCGTCCGGTGGTCATGGGGTACACGAGGATCAGCTTGATCTTGTGATCCGGGCCGATCACGAAGACGTTGCGGACGGTCTGGTTGTCCGCGGGCGTCCGCTGCGCTGGGTCGCCGGAGACGCCGGCCGGGAGCATCCCGTACAACTTGGCCACGTTGAAGTCGGAGTCGCCGATGATCGGGTAGCCGGGGCGGGAACCCTGGGTCTCCTCGATGTCATCAGCCCACTTCTCGTGCTTCTCGACCGGGTCGACCGACAGGCCGATGACCTTCACGCCGCGGCGCTCGAACTCGGGCTCGATGCTGGCCATGTACCCCAGCTCGGTGGTGCAGACGGGGGTGAAGTTCTTGGGGTGCGAGAAGAGGACAGCCCAGTGGTCGCCGATCCAGTCGTGGAAGGAGAGCCTTCCCTGCGTGGTCTCGGCCTCGAAGTCAGGTGCGACGTCTCCCAGCGACAGGCTCATTGCGGTACTCCTCTGTTGGTGACCACCCTCTCCGCCGTCGCGATCAACACGATGACCTCGAGGTCAGCCAGTTCCTGCTCCACCGGCGTCTGGCGGGCAACGTCTCCAGCGTACACATCGCATCGTAACTGTCGCCTCGAGGCGGCCGCCTCATGAAGTCCGGCCGGTGGATCGGTCCCGGGTGGGGGGAGTCGTGCGGCAGAGCTGCCAGGCGACAGGGTGTCCTCATCGGCACGATCGCGCTGCTCGCTGGCGGGGTCACCCTCTTCCAATGGACCCGGCCGGGCCTCCTGTTCGGAGAAGAGCCAGATATCTCCGCCTACTTCGGTGGCGCCGTGCGGCTGGTGCACGGCGTCCTCCCGTACCGCGACTTCGTCCAGGTTGAGCCGCCGGGGTTCCAGGTGCTGGTGAGCCCCCTTGCGCTGCTCACCAACTTCATCGGCACCCGCAATGGGCTTGCGCTGGTGCGGCTGTTGATGGTTGCTGTGGCCGTCCTCAACGTCGTGCTGGTGGGCCGGCTTGTCCGGACGCGCGGGCCGACCGCCGTGCTCGTCGCCTGTGGCCTGACCGCGCTGGCTCCCGCAGTTGGCTATGCGCTGCACACCGTGCTGTTGGAGCCGGTGGTGGACCTGTTCTGCCTGCTCGCCGCCGGACTGATCTTCGAAGGGGATTCGATCGCCAGCGGACGGCGGCTGCCCGCTGCCGGATTAGCCCTCGGCTTCGCGGTGTCGATCAAGGTGACGGCACTGGTCATCGTCGTCGTCATCGTCGGCCTGTGCCTGTTCTCATCGCGGCGCCGTGCGGGAATGGTCATTGCCGGGGTGGCGGCTGGCTTCCTTCTGCCCACGCTGCCGTTTTTGGCGTTCGCGCCTGCAGCATTCATCCGCGACGTCTTCGGCTCACAGCTGGGCCGCGTCGCCGGCGTGGGCGGGGCACCGATCGCGCTGCGGTTGTCAGAGATCACCGGCTCGTTCGCGTTCACCACCAGCGGCGCCGTCGCTGTCGCCGTGGCCGCCGTCATGGCCGGCATCGTCGCGGCCGCCTTCACGATCCGGCCTCGGCGACTCACATCGTTCGAATGGTTCGCGGTTGGGTCAGCGGTGGCCGCCTGCGCGGTTCAACTCATCCCCACTCAGTACTACTCGCAATACGCCGCCTTCACCGTGCCGTTCATCGCCATCGCGCTCGGTGCCGCCCTCGGCCGACTGCGCCGGCCCAGCGTGCAACGGCTCGGTTTGCGCATCGCGTCGCTGGCGCTCGCCGTCCTGCTCGTCAACCAACTTGGCCAGATGCGCATTGAGGGAGCGCCGGACATCCAGGCGACGGTCGACGCCGTCATTCCTGCCGGGGCATGCGCGGTCGCTGACAGTCCGAACAAGTTGGTCACCACCGATCGGTTCATCGCGTCGTCGCCGGGCTGTACCACGATGACCGACAGCTACGGCACCGAACTGGTCCTGGGACGCGGTAGTTCGGCATACCTGCAGACGTGGCGCGCGGCGCTGGCGCACGCGGACTACTTCGTCGGCCAGTGGCCACTGAGCCTCGATCCCGGAATCCGACCGTACCTCGACGCCAATTTCCATGCCCTCAAGTTCGGCGGGCTGCTGTTCTACATCCGCGCTGGTCTTTCGGCGCCCACAGCGCCAGCGCCCGGTTACCGCGCGGAGCGGGGTATACACTGACGTTGCGCTGGCCGGCGTAGCTCAGTGGTAGAGCAGCTGTTTTGTAA
>JALZAG010000081.1 GCA_030948445.1 Candidatus Dormiibacterota bacterium | reverse complement strand
GTGGCGCCGTAGTAGGCGTCCGCGGGCACGTCGAACTCGCCCATCGAATCGCGCTCGGTGCGGCCGGTACCGGTCATGGGATAAGCGCTCCGCGGGCTGCCCAGCGCCTGCTCTATTGGTGGATCGGGATGATCATCTCGAACTCCGCGCCCTCGCCGGCGGCGGAGCGAGCGAACACCTGGCCATTGTGGCGTTCGGCCACGGTCTTGACGATGAACAGGCCGAGCCCGCTGCCGGGCACCTTGCGCTGACGTTCGGCAACCGAGCGGAAGTACTTGTCGAAGAGGTGGTTGGCGTCCTCGTTGGGGAATCCCTGACCCTGGTCGCGTACCAAGAAGTGGGCGCCGGCGCTGTCACCGAAGGCACGCACCGCGATGGTCGAGCCGGGAGGTCCGTGCTTGACCGCGTTGCCCACCATGTTGGTGAGCGCGAGCGTGAGCCGGCGACGGTCGCCGCGGATGGTGACGCCGGGTTGCACGTCGGTCTCGAGGACGGTGTCGCGGAGCTTGGCCTCCATGCTGACGTGGTCGACGGCGCTGGTGACGATCTCGTCGACCGAGATCACCTCGAAGTTGAGCTGGTCGTCGGGGTCCTCCAGGCGTGACACCTCGGCAATGGCATTGACCATGCGCACCATCATCTCGGTGCTCGCCGTGATCCCCTCGATGGCCACCATCGCGGTCTCGGGCAGCTGACCGAGCATCCCGGTCGACAGCAGCTGTCCATAGCTGTTCAGGATGGTGAGCGGACGGCGCAGCTCGTGCATGGTGATGCTCATCGAGGTGCCGCGCGCGCTGCTCGACGTGGTCATGGTGGTCAAGCGGCCGGCGATCACGCCGGTGACCGACGACGCGAGCCGGCGTCCGACCTGGCTCAGCTCGTCGGCAGCGGCGCCGGCGAGGGCGAGGCGTTCGGTCTCGGTCATCTCATCGGCGGCGACCTCGACCGAGGCGCGTCGCAGGGACGCCAGCCGCGACAGCGCGGCGTCGAGGCGCAGGTCAATGCCGGCCGGCTTATCGCCGCCCAGCTCGAAGAACGCCGTGAGTGGGCGCAGGTCGTCGGCGGTGAGGGCGACGAGGACGGCGTTGATGAATTGGCGCGGACCGCGGTCACCGTTTGCGGACGAGCGGCTCTCCTGCTCTGCGCCGGTACGACGCATGACGTCGGCGACACGCTCGGCATGGGCAGCCAGGAAGTCGCTCAACTGACCGGTCATGGGCAGCTCGAGTGTATTGGCTGCGAGTTGGGGGTGGCCGAGCCGTCAACGAGGCGTTGCGCGCCGTTGCATGGTGCGGTCAGCGCGATCAGACCCCTCCGACGGCTTGCCGGTCAGGCGGCGTGGGCAACCTCGGCCAGGGCAGCCGCCTCGGCTGCCGCAACCTCCGCGACCGACGGCGCTGCGCTGCGCCGACGGTGGCGCATCCACAGCGCGGCGCCGAGGATCCCGAAGGGAAGCATCTGGAGGTCGACGAGCACCGCGATGGCGGCGGCGTGCCCGGTGGAGACGCCGGCGTGGGTCAGCATGCCGACGAGCACCCCTTCGCGGATGCCGAGGCCGTTCACCGAGAACGGGGTCAGCGTGGCCACCAGGGTGACCGGGATGGCCACCGCGAAGATCGTCCAGCTGACGTCAACGCCGATGGCGCGGGCGAAGATGTCCAGCGCGAGGATGTTCACGCCCCAGCCCGCGGCGCCGACGACGATGCACTGGACGATGGCGTGGGGATGGCGGCGGTAGCCCGAGAAGGTCTGTGCGAAGGAGCTCAGGGTGCGCAGGAAGGCGCGCGAGCTGCGCTCGAAGAAGTGGCGGCCGACGATCCGGTCGGCGGCGAGAGCGGCCATCCAGGCCATCACCATGACGGCGGCGAAGACGCAGGCGCCGATCAGCGACCCGATGCCGATCCAGCCGCGGAGCAGAACGGCGGCGGCGAGGCCCCAGAAGGCCATGCCCATGGTCCCGGCCATCCGGCTGCCCGCGAGCGAGGCGAGGATCTTGCCGTGGCCCACCACCTTGCCCATCTCGACGGTCCGCATGGCGTCGCCTCCCACTCCTGCGGGAAGCAGCTGGGCGAAGAAGAGACTCTGCAGGTACGACGACGAGAGCCGGGTCCAGCTGAAGAGGTGGTGATGCTGGGGGTGCTCGGCGTGGGCGACGGGGTTGCGCACGCCGAGGCCGGCGCTGCTACGCAGCAGGACGCCCCACTCGAAGACCGATGCGAGGCAGGCGATGGCGGTGAGAAGGAGCGCGAGGCTGGCCCAGCGCCAATCGGCACTCATGATGCTGCGACCCGCCTTGCCCATGTCGACGTTGTGGACCAGGAAGGCGACGCCGACGAGCGTGCCGCCAATTCGCAGCCACTTGGAACCGAGCAGGGCGCGCACGCGGGTCATGACACTCCTCACCTCAGCCATTCAACCACCGGGGTACCCGCCGGGTCGGTACGGTCGGTGGTCCGTCACCTCGTTTAACGAGCGCTGTCAACAAACCATTACATCGTCGCGAGAATTGGCCGATTCGGGCGTTGAGCGTGAGTGACGCAATTGCGTCGTGTTACCGAAATGTTCGACCACCGTCCGGTGGATCGACCAGCGTTGTTGCCGGCATCCTCGCACCTCCGGCTCGGCGCGGGGCGCTGACGGCGCGGCCCGCGTTCAGATCGCGTCGCTCATCCCGCCGATGGGCTCGGATCGCGTCCGGACAGCCCCAGGAGCCGGTCCTGGAGCGGCGCGTCGTCGGCGACGGGCACGGCGGCGCGGTACACGCCCAGCGCGCGCCAGGCCTCCATGTCCGGGCTGAGCACCTCCCACATCCCCTGCCCGAGGTCGGACGGCATCTTCGTGCTCGCCCCGATCCACTTGGCGATGTCGAACACACGGAAGCCGCGGAAGGACGTGCAGTGACGGAGGTACTCGCGCGCCGGGAAATCGCCGTACGAGAGGTGCACGAGGCGCTCCGGATCGTCCAGTGCCACCGCGGCAGCCATGGCGGCGTCGCTGTACACGCGGTACTCGGCCGCCCCGTCCTCCTTGAGGTGCTCGTAGGTATCGCCCACCTGCGCGATGGTCTTGCCGGCGAGGACGTCGGGCACCCACGCGGAGTCATACGCGTGGTAGTTGACGATCTGGCGCAGGGTGACGTCGCCCTGGCCACCCGTGTGGAACCACTCCGGCTTGCGCTCGTCCCACTGGTCGGGGCTGACCTGGTCGATCACATCGGCGAGAGCGCCTTCGGCGAGGATGAAGACGTCACGTTCGGCCATGGCAGCTCTCCTCCTTGGTGCGACGCTGGGCGGTACTCGCCGACCTTCGTCAAGGCATACCATCGCAGTCCCATTCGCGTCCTCGCAGCATTCTCGTGCTTGAGGTTGGCGCCTGACGTGACCGTGAGCCTCCGCCGTCCGACTCCCGATGAGTACGCGACATGGTCTGTCGTGGCCCTAGAGGAGTACATCGACGAGATTGTCGCCTCGGGAGCCATGAGCCGCGAGGCGGCCGAGACAAAGGCGCGGCAGGAGGACGCGGAAGTTCTTCCCGAGGGCCTCAACACTCCCCGGCAGCTGATCTTTCGGATCGAGGCGGACGGCCAGTCGGTTGGATGGCTCTGGCTGGCGCTGGACAAGCCGGTACCCGTCGAGGGCGTTGGGTACCTGTATGACATCAACGTGGACGAGGAGTTCAGGGGCCGTGGCTACGGCCGCGCGGCGATGCTGCTCGCCGAGGAGGAGGCACAACGCCACGGCCTTCGGGCGATCGCGCTCAACGTCTTTGGTCAGAACACGGTCGCGAGAGCCCTGTATGCCAGCCTCGGCTATCGCGAGACCTCAGTGCAGATGCGCAAGGAACTGTGACGATGTCCAGGGCTCAGATCGACGCGTACATCGCCGCAGCGCCCGCGTGGCAACGCGACAACCTGAAGCGCTTTCGGAGCGCGGTGCATCGGGTCGCGCCGGTCGCGGAAGAGGGATGGAAGTGGGAGGTGCCGGTGTTCCTCTCCGGTGGGCGCCTCGTCTGCGCGATGTCATCGTTCGCGAAGCACACCAAGTACAACTTCTTCAACGGCGCGGCGCTCCCCGACCCGCACCACCTGTTCAACAGTGGGCTGGACTCCAAGAAGTCCCGATCGATCAACCTCGCGCAGGGCGAGTCGATGAACGCTGCCGCACTGGATGACCTGATACGCGAGGCCTTCGTCACACCTTCTTGAGCGCGCGCCGGCTATTGGCCGACGGCGCCGTCGATGCGCTCGCGCAACAGGTCGGCATGACCGTTGTGTCGCGCGTACTCCTCGACCATGTGCACCAGGACCCACCGCAGCGACGTGGCTCCGCGCCAGCGATCGTATCCGGTGGCCTCGAGGTCGGCTGCTGAAGCCACCAAGGCCTCGGCGAAAGCGACCTCTTCGCGCCAGGACTCCCACGCCTGACCCACGAGCGCGGGGTCGGCGGTCGCGCCATCGAAGGCTCCATCGCGCAGAGACGGCGACGAGAACCGCGGGGGCGCGTCCTGCCCGGCCATGACCTCGCGAAACCAGCTGCGCTCCACGTCCGCCAGGTGGCGCACCAGGCCGAGGAGAGAGAGCGTCGAGGGCTCGACACTGCGCC
>JALZAG010000079.1 GCA_030948445.1 Candidatus Dormiibacterota bacterium | reverse complement strand
CGCCCCATCGGCGCGTACCAGGCGGTGTCGCACCGCTGCGCCGACATGCTCATCGACGTCGAGAGTGCGCGCAGTGCTGTGCTCTGCGCCGCGTGGACAGCGGACCACGACCCGGCCGCGCTGCCATTTGCGGCGTCGGTTGCCAAGGTCGCCGCGGCGCAGGGGGCATGGCGAGTGACCACGTCGGCGCTACAGGTGCACGGCGGCATCGGCTTCACATGGGAGCACGACTGCCACCTGCTGCTGCGCCGCGTCGCCGCCTCGGGGCGCCTCCTCGGCGGCGTCGACTTTCACCTCGACCGCGTGTGCCAGCTGCGCGGGCTTGGCACCTAGGTCACCTCGATCCGGCTTGTCAGCGCGGTTGTTGTTGCTGTTGCTGTTGCTGCCAGTGCACCGCGACGCCGCGTTCGACTGAGTCCACCTGTTGCTGCGAGATCCTGGTGATGCGCACCAGCACCTCGGGTGCGGCGCCCTCCGATGTCCCATAGAACAGCCCGCGATGAGGGGCCACGTCGCCGTAGTCGCGCCCCGCGGCCAGACGCAGGTGATGGGCGCCGGTGAAGCCGCCGTGGGTTGGGTCCAAGCCCACCCACCGACCGTCCGCGCCGCACACCTCGGCCCAGGCGTGCGACTGGCCCTCGATGAACATGGCGTCCCCGGCAGGCCCCAGGTACCCGCTGACATAGCGCGCCGGCCAGCCGGCGCCGCGGACCATCGCCAGGAACAGGTGGCTGAAGTCCTGGCAGACGCCCGCGCCTCCGGCGAGGAGGTCGTCGATGCTCGACTCCACGGTGGTGGCACCGGTGACGTAGCGCAGCTCCTTAGGGATGCGCTCCGCCGTCGCGAGCACCGCATCAAAGCTGCGGTCCTCGCCGTTCCACTCCCGCCAGAGGGTGGCAGTCGCCTCGGTGAGTGGCACCCGTGGGCTCGGCAGCACGTACTCCAGGCGGGGGTCGCCGGCCAGCAGCTGGTCCGACCATTTGGGCAGACGGCGCCGCCGCGGCTCGCTGTTCTCCACCACAGCGTCGACGACGAACTCGAGGACGTCGTGCGGTGTGGTGACGTCGACCCGGTGCACGTAGTTGCCGAAATAGTCGATGCGGCTGCGAGGCACCGCCGCGGGGTTGCTGAGCAGCGAGAACGCCAGGGTTCGCTGCGAACCGCGGTCGCGCGGACGCATCCGCACCTCGTTGAACGAGAGGCCGACCGGGCCGGTGTACCGGAGTGTGGTGTGGTGCCACACCGCGTACGTCAGCGACTCAGAACCCATGTGTCCTTGCTCCCTCCGCCCTGTGAGGAGTTGACCACCAGCGTGTGCGAATCCGGCGCGACACGGGTGAGCCCGCCCGGGGTGATCCAGGGCCGCTCATCAAGCAGCACGAACGGGCGCAGGTCGACCGCGCGCGGCTCGAGGCCCCCGTCCGCACGCAGGCAGATCGCGCGGCTCAGCCCAACCTCCTCCTGCGCGAGCCATTGCCGCGGCGCTGCCTCGATCCTGGCGATGAGCTGCGAGCGCTCGGCTTTGCCGATCAGACGGCCGAAGTGGATGTCGTACCCCCCGCTGGCGTCGACCGGCTTGAACACCATCGTCTCGAAGCGGGCAATGACATGCTGCCGCTGGACTCTGTCGGCGAGGTCGAACGTGGGCACGTTGTCGATGAGCGGCTCTTCGCCAAGGTAGTAGCGGATCATCGCGGGGACGTAGGGGTAGATCGCCTTGTCGTCGGCCACGCCTGTGCCCGGCGCGTTGGCTATGGCCACGTTACCGCGCCGCCACGCCTCGATGATCCCGGGTGCGCCGAGCATCGACTCGCTGCGGAACACCAGCGGGTCCAGCCACTCGCTGTTGACTCGAGAGTAGATGACGTCGACGCGCTGGATGTTGCCCTCGTCGTCGCGCCGGTACACCTCGTCTTCGGAGACGATCAGGTCATGGCCCTCGACGAGGGTGGCGCCCATCTCCTCGGCGAGCAATTTGTGCTCGTAGTACGCGGCGTTGTACGGCCCCGGGGTCAGCACCGCGATCGCCGCCTCCCACGGTCGCGGCGCGATCCTCTGCAGGATCCGGCACAGCCGCTTGGTGTAATCGTCGATACGGCGCACGGCGTTGGTGGCGAACCACTCCGGGGCCACCTCCTCCATGGCACGCCGGGCTTCGAGCGCGTAGGCGATCCCGCTGGGAACCCGGACGTTGTCCTCGAGGACGCAGAACGAGCCCTTGACGCGCACCACGTCGATGCCGGCAACGTGGCACCACGTGGAGCGCGGGGGACGCACCCCAACGATGTCGCGTAGGTAGCCGGTGCTGCTGTAGACCAGACGGCCCGGTACCACGCCGTGACGGAGCGCGCGCTGCGCTCCGTAGCAGTCCGCTACGAAGTGGTCGAGCGCCATGGCTCGCTGTGAGAGCGCGCGATGGACGGTGCGCCACTCCGACGCGCCGATGACGCGCGGGATCGGGTCGAAGGGGAAGATCGGCGCGGCACCGTCGGCGGGAATGCCGAAGGTGACGTCGCGGGCCGCGAACCAGCGCTGGGCGCCGCTGCTGATCCTCGGCAGCTCCGCGGGGTAGCGAACCACCGCTCCAAGCAGTTCGGCGTACGGCCGCCGGGCACTGCCGTCCGCCGTCACGCATTCGTCGGCGCCGACCGGGAGGGTTGCCGGCGACTGCATTCGCGCCATTGACGGTGCAGACTACTCTCCGACGGTAGACTGACAGCGTGTCGGAGGATTCCCGCCGGGTGCGAGTCGGCTGTGAGTTCGTCCACGACCTCATCTGGCCGGTGACGCTCGTCCTCCAGGTCGAGCCGCACCCGGACGCCGTGCTCGCCGTCTCGCGAGCGCAGCTCGAGACCGAGCCTGCCGTTCCGATCAACCGCTACATCGATATGTACGGCAACGTCTGCAGACGCCTGACCCTGGGCCCGGGACGTACCCGCATCCGCTACGAGGCCGAGGTGGAGGTGGACGCCGGCGTCGATGACGCCGACCCAACTCTCGGTCAGCCCGCCGTCGCCGACCTGCCGGACGAAGTTCTTCATTTCACCATGGCCAGCCGCTACTGCGAGTCCGATCGCCTCTCCAACACCGCGTGGGCGCTCTTCGGCGGCGTTCCCGACGGGTGGGCACGGGTGCAGGCGGTGATCGATTGGGTGCACGACAACGTCACCTTCGCCACCGGCAGCAGTGACACCGGCACCGGGGCCACCGAGATCTATGTCAACCGCAGAGGCGTTTGTCGTGACTTCACACAATTGGCGGTCGCCTTTTTGCGCGGCCTGAACATACCCGCGCGCTACTGCTTCGGGTACCTTCCCGATATCGACGTTCCCATCGTCCCTGAGCCCATGGACTTCGCCGCCTGGTTGGAGGCGTACGTGGGCGACCGCTGGTACACCTTCGACCCGCGCAACAACCAGCGCCGCACCGGCCGGGTGGTGATTGGTCGTGGCCGGGACGCCCTCGACGTCGCCATGCTCACCAGCTACGGCCGTGCGCCACTGGAGGCGATGCGGGTGGTCGCCGAGCCCGTCAGCGCGGCCCCGTGGTCGAGCGCGCACCCACCGGTGCGGGGCGTGTTCGAGGACGCCTCGTGAGGCTACCGCTCGGCGACGAGTTCGACGGCCTCGACGAGCCCATCGACGCCACGGGTTTCGACACCTCTGCCATCGACTGGGCGCGGGTGCGGCGCGGCTCCTACGTCATCGAACAGAGCATCACCTATCAATACGAGGGCCCGGTGCGTCGACTGCGCCAGCGGCTGGTGGTGCAGCCGCGCGAACACCACGGCGATCAGCGGCGTGTCTCGCGCCGCGTGCAGGTCGTCGACGCCACGCCCAAGCACGTCCGGGCCGCGCCCGACGGGTTCGGCAACCACGTCGTCGACATCGAGGTGCCATACGTCGCGGAGCAGGTCACCTTCCTGTCCACCAGCGTGGTCGAGCGGCGCGCGGACCACGATCACCTCACCTCCGGCTCCCTGCTGCACGATCGCCGTCTGCTTGACACCACACCGCTCACCGCCGCCGACGGGGACCTCGACGCTTTGATCAGAGACCTGCGCGATACCCGCCTGCAGGGCGGTGAGCTGGCGCTCGCCGCATGCCAGCGGGTGCATGAGCTGATGCGGTATGCGCACGACGTCACCACCATCCACACCACCGCGGCCGAGGCGTTCGCCGCGCGCACCGGCGTATGCCAGGACTACGCCCACGTCCTGCTGGCCATCACTCGTGGGCTGGCGCTGCCGTCTCGCTATGTCTCCGGTCAGCTGCTCGGTTCCGGCGGCTCTCACGCCTGGGTCGAGGTCCTGGTGCCGGACGGCGCCGGTCATGCTCGCGTCATGGCGCTCGATCCCACGCACGGCTGCAGCGTCGGGATGACCTATCTGACCATCGCGGTGGGCCGTGACTACTCAGACATCGCTCCGGTCTCGGGCACGTACGTTGCCTCGCATGCGGGGACGCTCACCATGCGCAAGCGCGTCTCGCTGATGCGCGTCGACAACGACGACAACCACGAACTGGCAGGCTGATCGCCGGCGCGGGATGGATCGCGCCGCTCTCAGTCGAGCAGGTCGAGGGCGACGGCGGTGTACAGCTCGGTGGTGAGTCGCAGCGACTCTTGGTCGACGCGCTCGTCGTTGCCGTGGAACATCGCACTGAACTGCTGCTGTGTCATGGCTCGGCTGTACAGCGCCATCCCGTAGGCCGGAACCCCCATGGCGCGGAAGAATCGGGCGTCGGTGCCGCCTGGGGTCAGGGTGGGGATGCACCGTGCCTGCGGGTACACAGCGGTGGCGGCGCGGTTGATCGCGTCCCACAGCGGCGTGGCCACCGGCGACTCCGACGGATCGTCGCGCTGGAGCACCTCGATGTCGACATCGTTGCGCAGCGGACCCAGCGCTGTATCGAAGAACTCGAGCACGTCCTCATCGGTCTGACCGGGCACCTTGCGGATGTCGACCTCGATGTCGACGCGGCCGGGGATGACGTTGGTCTTCTCGCCTCCGCGGATGAC
>JALZAG010000077.1 GCA_030948445.1 Candidatus Dormiibacterota bacterium | reverse complement strand
GCTCTCATGGGTGATGTCACCGTGACCGGTGGCGTGGCTGCTGGCGATGGCCACCACCGCGGTCGGGAAGTCGGTGATCGACCCGCTGAACTGTGCCAACGGTGCCCCCGCGAAGCCACCCCGGCTGCGGATGACGGCGATATCGAGCTCGCGGTCGATGCCCAGCACGTCGCCGACGTGGGAGCTCCCGTCTCGGCCCCGAATGCGCACGGTCAGCTGTCCCTGCACGACATGGGCGTTGGTGACGAAGTCGCCCTTGGTGTCGAGCAGCCAGCCCGTCCCCAGCCCTTCGTCGTTGGTGCCCAGCGCTTCGATCGTGACCGTCCGGCTCAGCTGGGCGCGAGCGATGTCGTCCAAGGAGAGCGTTGGGGAGGGCGCCACCACCCGGACCACCGGTGGACGCGACGCCGACGGCGCCGCCCCGGGCACCGCGGTGCGGTTGACGGTCGCCAGGAAGGCGAACACCCCCACCAGGACCACCACGGCGGCGGCGAGAAGGATGCGAAGCGGTCGCGACGAGACGACCGGACGACGAGGTGACACAGGGTGTCATTGTGCGGCACGGCGGGGAAGCGGCCGCGGATCGTGCGGCGGTCAGCCGTCGGTCCGCTCGCGATCGAGGACGCCACTCTCGCCCAGCCGCGACAGGGCGCGCGCCCGATGGGACACGGCGTCCTTGGCGGCGTCGTCCGCCTCACCGAACGTGACCCCGAGGTCGTCGCTGAGAAAGGCGGGGTCGTAGCCGAAGCCACGCGAGCCTCGCGGTGCGACGAAGGTGCCGAGGCACTCGCCGTGGGCGGTGACCGGCTCCGCGAGAGGCCTGCACAGGGCCACGACACAGACGTACCGGACCCGGCGGTCGTCGGGTGTGCGCCGCTCCACCTCGGCGATGAGCCCGTGGAGGCGGTCATCGTCGCTGGCGTCCGGACCCAGCCACCGCGCCGACGTCGGCCCAGGCCAGCCGCGCAGCGCATCGACCTCGATGCCGCTGTCGTCGGCCAGTGCCGGCAGCGAGAGCGCCGCAGAGACCACCGCTGCCTTGGACAGCGCATTCTCCGAGTAGGTGTGGCCCGGTTCGCTGAGCTCGCCCGTCCAGCCAGCCTCGTCGAGGCTCGTCACGCGCCAGGAATGGCCGGCGAGCAGCCGGCGGAACTCGCGCAGCTTGCCAGGGTTGTTGGTCGCCACCACCAGCACCGGTGCGGGCTCGGTCACGCCCCGGCGAGAGCCTCCGACTGGACGGTGAAGAGGCTCTGCATCCCAGCCGAGGCCAGCTGCAGCAGGCTGTCCATCTCACCCCGCGAAAACGGCTCCTGCTCGGCGCTTCCCTGGAGCTCGATGAACCTGCCGTCGCCGCTGCCGACGCAGTTCATGTCGGTGTCCGCGGCGGAGTCCTCGAGGTAGTTGAGGTCGAGCCGTGGCTCGCCCGCGACGATCCCTGCGCTCACCGCCGCCACCTGCCAGCGCAGCGGGTCGTCGTTGACCAGGCCCGCCGCGCGCAGCTTGGCCACCGCAAGCGCCAGCGCCACGTACCCGCCGGTGATCGATGCGGTGCGCGTGCCACCGTCGGCGACGAGCACATCGCAGTCGATGAAAACGCTGCGCTCACCGAGCTTCGAGAAGTCGACGGCGGCGCGCAGGCTGCGCCCGATGAGCCGCTGGATCTCCTGCACGCGACCATCGACGCGGCCCTTGCGACCGTCGCGCTCACTGCGTGTCATGGTGCTCCGCGGCAGCATCGCGTACTCGGCGGTCACCCAGCCGCGACCGCTGCCCTTGCGAAACTGCGGCACGCGCTCCTCAACGCTGGCCGCGCAGAGGACGCGCGTGTCCCCGGCGCTGATCAGCGCGCTGCCCTCGGCGTAGGGAAGCGGTCCGAGCTCGATGGTGGTGGGGCGCAGTTGATCGGCTGCCCGCCCGTCAGGTCGCATGGCCACGCAGTGTAGTGGCCGGCTCCCGCGGCGCCGCGCGAAGGCCCGCCGCCGCGCCGAGCGCGGCGAGGGTGGGGTGTGCGGGGTCGACTTCATGTCGACCACGCGAGGGGCGGGATCTGCCCGCCCCTGTGAAAACAGGGGGTCCCCCGCGCGCAGTTCCCCCGTCGCTGTTCAGCGCTTGAACACCTTGTCGAGGATCAGGACGCTGGCTTCGAAGAAAACGATCAGAGGGACAAAGAGCGCGGTTGGTGTGTACGGGTCGGCGCCCGGAGTGACCAGCAACGCGGCGACGATGATGCCAACCCAGATCTCCTTGCGCCGGCGGCGCAGCAGCCGCGACGACACGATGCCGAGGATGCCGAGCAGGACGATGACCACGGGCAGCTCAAAGGTCACGCCGAACGCCAGGATCAGGAGCACCAGGAAGGAGAGGTATGAGTTGATGTCCGGCAGGTAGACCGCACTGCCGCCGAGAAAGGTCGCCAGGAAGTTGAGCCCGATCGGCATCACGAAGTACGCGAACGCGGCTCCCCCGGCGAAGAGAATCAGCGCCGAGCCGATGAAGGGTCCAACGAACTTCCGCTCCACCGGCCGCAGCCCGGGCGACACGAAGGTCCACGTCTGCCACGCCACCACCGGTAGCGAGCCGACGAGTCCAATGATCATCGAGATCTTGAGCGGGATGGTCAGCCCCTCGGTGGGGCTGGTGAAGATGGCCTGCGAGGTGATGTGGTTGTTGGTCTTGCCCAGCACCGTGGTGAGCGGGCGCAACAGGAAGTCGAGGATGGCTCCGTGGAACACGAAGGCGGCCACGGTGGCGACGAGCCAGGCGATGGACGAGATGATCAGGACGCGGCGGAGCTCCTCGAGGTGCTCCACGATGGTCATGCGGCGTTCGTCGCCGGCCACTCCCTGCACCTCTCAACGCCTCCCCGGGAAGGCGATCACGTCAAACGGCGGTAGTGTGATCGCCCCCGCCGGCGGCGCGCTCGGTCGGCGCCGCAGCGGGAGTACCGCCGCCCACCGGCGCAGGCTGCGCGAGCGGGGCCGGGCTGGCCGGGACAGCGGCCGGAGTTGAGTCGGCGGTGGCACCCGGCGCGGCGGCAGCCGGCGCCGAGTCGGCCCGCGTGGCCTTGGTGAACTCATCGCGCGTCTCCGAGGACGCCTTGCGGAACTCGCGGATGGCGCGGCCCAGGCCGGAGCCGACGTCGGGCAACTTGCCGGGCCCCCAGATGATCAGCACGATCACGAGCACGATGGCGAGGATCCACCAGTGACCGACGCCTATGCCTGGCATTGCTGCGAACCTCCGTGGGCCTTCCGGCCGGCGGTGCCGACTGGATCATGGATCGGGGCGAATTCGAGTGTAGCATCGCCCCTCCGAAATCCCTGAGCTGGTCCTGAGACAACCACCGGCCCGGGCATGCTGGGCCGGCCATCAGCCGCGGTTGAGTCCACCCCGGGGAGGTCTCAGCCCGGCAGCAAATCCGGCCACCGCTCGCTCCAGGTCAGCAGTGCTATGCGACGTGGACAGGAAGGCTGCCTCGAACTGCGAGGGTGGCCACAGCACCGCGTGGTCGCGCCACGCTCGGTGCACGCGCGCGAACGCGGCAGTGTCGGCAGCGACCGCCTGCGCGTAGTCGTCCACCACCTCCACCCCAATGAACGGGGTGAGCATGCTGCCGGCGCGATTGACCACGCACGCCACGCCGGCCTCGCTGGCCGCCGAGGCCAACTCCGCAGCCAGTTCAGCGCCGAGCTGCTCGAGCCGTGCGTAGGCGGCCGCCGAGGCCAGTTCGTCGAGCACGGCGCAGCCCGCGGCCATGGCGAGTGGATTCCCCGACAGCGTGCCCGCCTGGTACACATCGCCGGCGGGCGCCATCCGCTCCATCAGCGAGCGCGCAGCGCCGAACGCGCCCACCGGGAGACCACCGCCGATCACCTTGCCAAGGCAGGTGATGTCGGGGCGCACCCCGGCCAACTCCTGGGCACCGCCGCGGGCCACTCGAAAGCCGGTCATCACCTCGTCGAAGATCAGGAGGACCCCGAATCGCTCCGTGAGCTGGCGCAGCCCCTGGAGATAGCCGGGGTGGGGCAGCACGCAGCCCATGTTCCCGGCGATGGGCTCGACGATCACGGCGGCAATGCTCTCAGCCTCGCGATCCAGAACCGCAACGACGGCGGCGAGATCGTTGTACGGCACCACGACGGTGTCGGCGACAGCGGCGATCGGCACCCCCGGAGATCCGGGGATTCCGAGCGTCGCAACGCCGGAACCGGCAGCCGCTAGGAACACGTCGGCGTGGCCGTGGTACGCACCGGCGCACTTGACGACACGGTCCCGGCCGGTCACCGCCCGGGCCAGGCGGAGGGCCGACATGGTGGCTTCGGTCCCCGAGTTGACGAACCGCACCATCTCGACGCTCGGCATGGCCTGCACGATCCGCTCGGCAAGCTGGACCTCGAGCGCGCTGGTGGCACCGAAGGCGGTGCCGCGCTCCAGTTGGTCGCTCAGAGCTCGGACCACTGCAGGGTGGCCGTGGCCGAGGATGTGCGGTCCGTAGGCGAGGATGAAGTCGGAGTACTCGACGCCGTCCTCGTCCTCGAGGCGCGCGCCGCGACCGCGCGCGATGATCGGCGGATCGCCGCCGACGGCCGTGAACGCGCGCACCGGGCTGTTGACGCCGCCAGGCAGGACCTTCTCCGCGCGCTCGCGCCAACCCGACGCGGAGTCGTGCGGTGGTCCGGTCACTGCTGCTGCGCGACAGTCACCGTCTGCATCACGTCACCCTGCACGATCTTCTGCGCGACGTCGATCCCCGACTCCACCTTGCCGAAGAGGTTGTAGTTGGGCGCGAGGCTGCCGGTGTCGTCCGCGATGCAGATGAAGAACTGCGAGCCGTTGGTGTTCTTGCCGCTGTTGGCCATGGCCAGCGCTCCGAGCACGTACTGCTGGCGCACCGGCTCATCCGCGAACTGGTAGCCAGGCCCTCCCTGTCCCGTTCCCTGCGGGTCGCCACCCTGGTCGACAAAACCGGCGACCACGCGGTGGAACTTGAGGCCGTCGAAGAAATGGTTGCGAGCCAGCACCACGAAGTTGTTGACGGTGACCGGCGCCAGGTTTGGTTGGAGGCACAGCACGATGGGGCCGCGCGCCGTTGTGACAGTCACCCGGTAGAGCTTGGTGGTGTCGATCTGCATCGCCGGCGGCGCGCTGTACACGTGCGGGTCGGCCGGCGCACCCTGCGGTTGCAGGCTGGGTCCGAACGTGACCGCAGCACAGTCCGCGTAGGGGATGTTCGCCGGTGTCGGCGATGGCTTCGCAGCTGCAGGGGTCGACGGTGCGGGACTGACAATCGCAGCGGTGGGGAGGCCGTTGGCCCTGTTGACGAAGATGATGGCGGCAACCAGCGCCCCCACGAGCAGTGCACCTGCGACGAGCATGAAGGGCAGCCGCTGAACTGGCGGGGTCGGTGTCCGATCAGCCACGGTCGAGTTCCTCCCGCAACCAACGCGCAGCGCGGCGCGCGTCGTAGGTGATGATGAGGTCCGCGCCGGCACGACGGATCGCGGTGAGCGATTCGACGACGGCGGCGCGCTCGTCGAAGGCGTCCTGGGCGGCGGCGGCGTGCAGCATGGCGTACTCACCGCTCACGCAGTAGGCGGCTACGGGCAGGTCAGTAGCGTCGCGCACCCGCGCCACCACGTCGAGCGCGGTCAGCGCCGGCTTGACCATCACCATGTCCGCTCCCTCGGCGATATCGGCGAGCGCCCGGCGCACCGCCTCGCGCTGATTGCCGATGTCCATCTGGTAGCTGCGCCGGTCTCCCGACCGCGGTGCGCAATCAGCCGCGTCCCGGAAGGGCCCATACATCACCGACGCGTACTTGGCGCTGTAGGCGAGCACTGCGGTGTCCTGGAACCCGTTCTCGTCAAGGGCTCGGCGGATGGCGCCGACCTGGCCGTCCATCATCCCGCTCGGCGCGATGATGTCGGCGCCCGCCGCCGCCTGCGACACGGCGATGCGGCCGTACAGGTCGATGGTGGCGTCGTTGTCGACCGTGCCATCGTCACGCAGCACGCCACAGTGGCCATGGTCGGTGTACTCATCGAGGCAGCAGTCCGCGATCAGGACGCATTCATCGCCGCAGTTACGCCTCAGGCTGCGCAGAGCGCGCTGGACGATGCCGTCCTCATCCCACGCCTGTGAGCCGGTGGCGTCCTTGTCCTCGGGCACCCCGAACAGGATCACTGCTGCGCACCCACACTCAACGGCGTCGTCGACCGCGTCGGTCAGCGAGTCCAGCGTCTCCTGTTGCTGGTGCACCATCGACGCGATCGGCACCGGCGTCGCGATCCCCTCACGCACGAACATCGGTTGGATGAGGTCGCCGGGCGCGAGCGAGGTCTCGCGAGCCAGCGCGCGGAGCGCCGAGGTGCGGCGCAGACGGCGTGAGCGCTCAGAGGGAAAGGCCATGCGCGGTCAGGGTAGCGGGTGTGCGCCGCTGAGGTGATCGATCATGGCGGCCACGACGCCCGCGGACGTGTGCTCATCCGCGGTGACGACTCGTTCCCATCCCGCGTCGCGCGCCGCCTGTGCTGTGACCGGGCCGACGCACACCGCCGCGCACCGCGGCGGATCGGGCAGCGCCGTGGCGAAATGCCGCACCGTGCTGCCGCTGGTGAAGGTGACGGCGTCGACTGGTCCCCGCGCGAACTCCGCACGCAGCTGATCGCCCGCGCCATCCGGCATCACCGTCCGGTACACCTCGAGGACCTCGACCCTCGCGCCGGCCTGGCGCAGAACCGGCGCCACCACATCGCGCCCCCCAGAGGCCGCCACCACCAACATCCGGGTTCCTCTGACGTCCAGGGCGGCGAGCTCCGCCGCCAGTGACGCAGCCTCCTGGCCGGTTGCCACCAGGTCGGCCTTGAAGCCCCAGGTGCCGAGCGCGGCGGCGGTGGCCGGGCCGACCACGGCCAGTGCCACTCCGCGCAGCCCGGCGGCCCCCGCTGCGTCAGCCACCATGGCCGCCGCGGTCTCGCTGGTCAGCACCAGCCACGGCCGGGCGCCACTGCGTCCCTCCCTTCTCCCCAGTCGCTGGATGGCAGCAGCGATCTCCGCGCCGCCGGCCACGGCGACCGGGGTGATCAGGGGAATCCTGGCCACAGTGGCGCCGGCATCCTCGAGGAGGCCAGGCAGTCGATCGGCCTTCTCGAGGCCTCGGGTGACCACCACGCGACGCCCCTCCAGTGGACGGCCGGCGGTCATCGCAGCGCGGCGGCCACCCGGTCGACCAGCTCGGCCGGGTTCGCCGGGTCGCCACCCAGCTCCACGCGGCGCACCGCCCCGTCAACGCCCAGCGCGGCGGACAGCACCAGCACCCCGTCCTCCAACCGAGCCCAGGCTCCCAGGGGCAGCAGGCAACCGCCGCCGAGAGCGCGAAGCACGGCGCGCTCGGCGCCCACGGCGAGCGCCGTGTCGTTGTCGTTCACGACCGCAATCCTCGCTTCGCTGGGCGCGGCCGCCACCACCTCGAGCGCGATGGCCCCCTGCGCGGGGGCCGGCACGAAGCGGCGGGGATCGAGGCGCTGGCCGATGCGCCCGGCGAGATCGAGCCGGTCGAGGCCGGCGACGGCAACGAGCAGGCCGTTGACCTCACCGCTGTCGAGCTTGCGCAGGCGCGTGTCGACGTTGCCGCGGATGGGCACGCAGCGCAGCCCGGGCCGCAGCTCGGCCAGGAATGCGGCGCGGCGGGCGCTGCTGCTGCCGACGGTGGCACCGTCAGCGAGCGAGTCCAGGCCACCGCCGTCGCGCGTGACCACCGCGTCGCGGGGGTCGGCCCGCGGGAGCACCGCCGCCACCGCGAGGCCGTGGGCGAGCTCGGTCGGGAGGTCCTTGGCGGCGTGCACGGCAACATCGGCCCGGCCATCGATCAGCGCGCGCTCGATCGCAGCGGTGAACCACCCCTGACCCTCGAGCTGTTCGATGGGCGCTGCCTGGTTGCGGTCCCCCTCGGTCCGGACGATGACCAGCTCGGTATCGGGCCCGCCGCGACGGTGGATTGCCTCAGACGCAAGCGCCGCCTGCGCCCTGGCGAGCGCGCTGCCCCGCGTGGCCAGGCGCAGCACCGCGGCCTGGATCGCCGCCGTCACGAAGCCGCGGCGTCGCTGGTGACGCTGTCGACGTCGACGAGGTCGGGGGTGTCGAGGTCGAAGGCGTCGCGCAGGGTCAATGCCACCCCAGGGTCATCGGCGAACTCGCGCAGATGGCTGATCGGCGCATGGAGCAGCTTGCTGACGATGCCGCGGGTCAGGTGCTGGATGCGGTCGACTGTGGCCGCGTCGACGCCCGGCATCCTGGCCAGGGTCCGCTCCACCTCCTGGCGGCGCACCGCCTCGGCCTGGCGCACCAGCGCGCCGATGGTCGGCCCGGCGGTGTCGCGCTCGGCGACCACCGCAATGGCGCGGGCCACCTCAGTTTCGATGATGGCGGTGGCATCAGCGAGAGCGGCTCGCTCGGAGACCCCGGCCTCGGCGATGCGCGCGCCGACGGCGTCGACGTCGATGAGGGTGACGCCCGCAACCTTTGCCGCCTGCGCATCGACGTCGCGGGGAACGGCGATGTCGATGATCGCCAGCAGGCGGTGATCGCGCCGGCCCTGCATGGCAGCAACGTCGGCAGCGGTCAGCACGACGTCGGCACTGTCGGTGGCACAGATCACCACGTCGACGTCGGCGGCGACCGATACCGGGTCGGTGATCGCCACCGCGTCGCCGGGAAGACGCGCCGCCAGCGCCACCGCGGAGTCACCACCCCGCGAGGCGATCATCAACCGTGCCCCGGCCTGGTGCACGCGCGATGCGGCCAGCGCGCTCATCGTGCCGGCGCCAAGGACCAGCACTCCGCGACCGCGCAGGTCACCGGCGACCTCCACGGCGACGGCGACCGCGGCATCGGCGATGGACCCGGCCCGCCGTCCCAGCAGCGTCTCGCTCCGGACCCGCTTGCCCGCCGAGACCGCCCGGCGCATCACGTAGTCGAGGCGCGCGTCCAGGGTGGCCGCCTCCCGTGCCAAGCGGTGCGCATCGCGGAACTGACCGAGGACCTGCTCCTCGCCTACCACCATGCTCTCGAGCCCGCCGGCAACTCGCAGCATGTGGCGGATCGCTTCGCCGTCGCGCAGCTCGAAGAGGTGGTTGCCCACCTCGCTGTCGTCGACCGGGTCGAGGTACATCGCCAACCTCGGGCGGACCTCGTCGGCGAGCGCGTCGGTCGGACAGCTGACGTAGAACTCGGTGCGGTTGCAGGTGGACAGCACCGCGGCGCCGCGCAGTCCGCAGTGGCCGACCAGGTAGCGCAACAGGCGGTTGGCCTCGGACTCCGGGACCACAGCACGCTCGCGAACCGAGATCGGCGCGCTTCGGAAGCTGAGTCCAGCGGCAACGAGATGCATCAAGCCCCTCTTGCGACGTCGGCGGTGCGCCGGTGACGAGCGTCCTGCTCCGGCGAATCGGCCGTACCAGTATATGGAAGGCCGAGCAGCCCCCGGCCCGCTCGCCCGGCCGCTTGGTTGAAGCAGCGCAGGCGACCTGGCTGTCGGCGGAGCTGACTCCCGCCTGGCTGGGGGTGTCCGCAGGGAACGCAGTTCCCCTTCGCTTAAGATCACGCGGATGTTCACGACGCCGGCATGACGGGAGCCGGGCACGCTCCCCAGGCCGCGGGCGACGACGACAGCCCGCCGGCGCCGCAGCGGCCGGGCTCTGGCGGGCAACGCCCCCGATACGGACGCCGCCGCGGCCCAGGGCCGATCGGCACCAGCTTCGTCCCCAGGCTTGGCCCCTCTGCCGGTGAGCCCTTCGCCACCATCGACGATGTCGACGAGGAGCTCGACGCGTTGCCCTCGCAGCGACCTGCCCCGGACACGCCGGTCGAAGAGCTGCGCTTCGTGGCGCTGGATTGCGAGACGACCGGACAGTCGCCCCATCGCCTGGTCGAGCTCGGCGCGACGGCGTTCACGCTCGACCGTCACATCATGTCCTTCGAAACGCTGGTCCACAGCACCGACCGGATCAATCCGTACGCCAAGCGGATCCACGGGATCGGGCCGGAGAGTCTCGGGGGCGCGCCACCGGTGGAGCGCGTGCTCGCACGATTCCGTCGCTTCTGCCAGGGCGCGGTGCTGGTTGAGCACAGTGCCGACGCCTTCGACACGCGCCTCATCGCCAGCACGATGGACACCGCCATCGACGCGGACAACATCGATACCAGCCGGATGGCGGGGATCATCTGGGACCTGCGCGACACCATCGGGCTGGAACGGATGTGCCGGGAGCTCGGCGTCCATCACCGCCGCCCGCACCACGCACTCGCTGACGCGGAGGCCACGGCCGCGTGCTTCGTCGAGCTGTATCGGCTCGGTCGTGAGCACTTCGGCTGGCACACGCTCGGCGACCTGCTCGCCGCCGCGCAGCCGCCTCCGCCCCGGGTGAACGACGGGACACACCGGGGTCGGAGCGGCCAGGGTGGAACCGGCACCGGGTCAACGCGACGCCGCCACCGTGGTGGCCGCCGCCACCGTCGCGGTGGTGGCGGGGGCGCGGACTCCTCGCCGCCCGCGAACGGCCCGGCCCCTGCGCCTGACTGACTAGACCGCGAACTCGGCCACCAGTGGATGGTGATCGGACGCGGTGGTGGCCTCGCGGTCCGGCCAACCCCGTCCGCCGACAACCTCACAGCGCCGCAGGCGCTCACTCATTGCCTGGTCCGCGAACACGTAGTCGATCCGGGCCGCAGGCATCCAGGTCGCGCACGTGTAGCCATGCGCGCGCGGGTGCAGGTGACGGAAGCAATCGACGTACCCGGCGTCGAGCATGCGGGTCACCGTCCATCGCTCCACCGTGCCACCGAGGACGCGGTCCACCGTGCGGCTGCGCGGCAGCAGTGCTGTCAGGGGGTACACCACGAAGGGCAGCACGGGGATGCCGACGTCGAGCCGGGGGTCAACGCCGGCCCGCAGCCATGCCTCGTCGACTGCGGGGTCCTCGCCCACCCGCTTGGGCGCCACCAGGCCGTTGCCCTGGCGGACGAGCACCTGCGCGCGGCGCAGCTCGGCCATGCGCGCAAAGAATGCGGTGGCCTCGAGATGGTCACCGGGAGCAAGCGCATTGAAGTCACCGGCGATGAGGTGCGGGGACGCCGGGCTGTCGCCCAGGTCTCCCAGCAGTGCGTCGAGCTCACGACGGCGTCGCTCCTCCCCCTTCTTGCGCTCGCCGAAGCGGGCGGCGAGATGCAGGGAATGAAGATGCAGCTCGGGCACGTGCGCACCACCGACGGTCAGCACCGTCTCGAGGTGACTACGCAGCATCCGCCCGCGGTGCGTGTGGTTGCGCCAGCGACGCACCGGGACGCGCGACAGCACGGCCAGGTTGAGGCCGCTGCCGTCGCTGGCCGCGCCGATGACGAGCTCCATGCCGAGGTCACGTGCCAGTTGCGCTGCGAATTCGGGGTTGCTCACCTCCTGCAGGGCGATCACGTCGGCACCCAGCCGTCGCAGCACGGCGGTGATGTGCTGCTCGCGACGCGCACCACCGAGCAGGATGTTGTACGTGACGACGCGAAGGGACCGACGGCTGGCGCGTGCTCTACTCATCTCGGATCGCACCTACAATGCCAAACGATGGCGCACCACGGCAGTGTTGGTCGCGTACAGGTGGCCACCGACCTGCTGTTGCTGCGGCGGCTGCCCGCGCCGCTGCGCGTGGGCCTCGTCATCCTGGCCGGCGCCGGCTCGCTCGCCCTCGGTGTCTGGCTGCTCACTGTCCAGCATCACTTCGCCGCCGAGGGTGGCGGCGGACGCGTTGCGATCCTGCTCGGGCGCGGCTCGTCGATCGCCACAGCCTGGGAGGGGTGGGTCGCGGCCTCTTTCTTCCTGGTCGCGCTCATCCGGTTGCGGCGCGGGGCGCCGGAACCTCCCGCCGGTCGCACGCCCGTTGAGGAGCTGACCGCCGGTCAGCTGCGCGCCGGACTGGTCCGCGAGTACACCATCGTCCGTGTCGGGCTGGTGGTTCTGTGCGTTGTGTCACTGGTCGACGCATCACGAGCGGCTCGCTACCTTGTGGCGGCGCTCACCGGCGACCACTTGGCGCGAGCCTCGCTGGCGGCGACGTTGGTCGAAGCGTGCGGCCTTGTTGCGGCCACAGTGGTGCTCGGGCTGTGGGCGGGAACATTCCGCAAACAGCTGGAGCGGATCGGTGCCCTGGCCGCGTAGACGGTCAGGTGCGCCGGTCGACCACGTAGTCGCAGACCTGCTCGAGAGTTGTTCGCGCTGGGGATAGCTCGAATATCGCCAGTTGCGAGCGCGCGCGCTGAGCGAACTCGTGGGCCTGCTCCTCGGTCGTTTCGATCGCGCCGGACTCACGAACCAGGTGCACCACCGTCTCACAGTCGCCGTCGCTCAGCTCGTCATGCGCCAGCACCCCGCGCAACGCCGGCGCGACTGGCGTGTCGCGCAGGGCGAGCATGAGGGGAAGAGTGACGGTGCCCTGGCGAAGGTCCGCGCCGACAGGCTTGCCGAGCTCGGCCGCGGTGGCCGTGTAGTCGAGGACGTCGTCGGCGATCTGGAACGCCATGCCGATGAGGAAACCGTACTGGCGCAGCGCCTCGGTGCGCGCCTCGTCGAGATGAGCGACGACCGCACCGCAGTAGCAGCACGTCTCCACAAGCGCCGCGGTCTTGCGGGCGATCTTGCGGTGGTACTCCTCGAGAGTCTGGTCGTAGTCGCGATGACTGGTGAGCTGGAGGAGCTCACCCATGCAGATGGTCATCACCGTGTTGCTGATGGCGAGGTCGATGCTTGGCTCGCCGATCGAAGCGAGCAGGTTGGCTCCCTTGGCGAAGTAGTAGTCGCCGATGATGATCGCGGGATTGACGCCGACCGTCTCGTGGATGGTGGTGATCCCGCGGCGCGTCCGCGCGTTATCGATGAGGTCGTCGTGCACCAGGGTGGCGGTGTGGATGAACTCGATGCCCATCGCCAGGTTGAAGGCGTGGTCGCGGTCCGGTGTGCCGAGCGCGGCGCTGAGCAAGACCAGGGCCGGTCGAAGACGCTTACCCCCCGCGCGGACGATGTGCTCCATGGCATCCGCCATCGGACCGAGGTCGGCTTTGACCGAGTCCTCGAGGCGCTGTTCAAACTCAATGAGGTCCGGGGCGATCGGGGTGAGCAGCTCATCCACAATGACGCTCACCGCGCTGCCTCCAGGACGTCAGCGCCTTCCCACAGGTCGACGACTGTGGGGGGTGGCAGCGGGTCGCCGAAGAGCAACGCCGCGGTGTCGCTGAACTGGCGGGGAGCCGCGGTGACCAGCAGTTGGGGCTCGGACAAGGCGCCGTCGCCGGCCTCGAGACGGTTGACCGCGAGGATGCGCGCCACCCGCGCCGCGGTCGTCTCGGCGCTGTCGACGACAGTCAGCGGCCGGCCGTCGAGAACGCGGGCGATGGTGGGACGAAGCAGCGGGTAGTGGGTGCAGCCCAGCACCAGCGTGTCCGCACCCCAGCCCATCACCTCGTCAAGGACGCCCGCCACCATCGCCTCCGCGCGCGGGCTGCCAGCTTCACCCGCCTCGATGATGTCCACCAGCTCGGGAAGGGCGACCCCGAGCACGCCGACGCCGGGGTTGGCCTCCTTGATCGCGTGGACGTACTCCTGGCTGGCGCGGGTCCCCTCGGTGCTGATCACCGCGATGCGGCCGTTGCGGGTGGCCTCGACGGCCGCCTGGGCGCCGGGCGCGATCACGCCCACCACGGGAACGTCAAATCGCTCGCGCGCGGTGTTGAGGGCGGCGGCGCTGGCAGTGTTGCACGCCACCACCACGAGCTTGGTGTCGAGGCTCACCAGGTGATCGATGATCCGGAGGGCGAAATCACGCACCTCCTGCTGGTAGCGCGGTCCATAGGGGAAGTGCGCCAGGTCGGCGAGGTAGGTGAGGCGCTCGGCGGGCAAACGCTCGTGCAGCTGGTGAAGCACCGTGAGGCCGCCGACGCCGGAGTCGAAGACTCCGATCGGCCGAGTGTCGCTCATCGAGGCGAGGATACCAGCCAGTGCTCGCCGTCCCGACCGCTCGGTTCGTGCCAACCCTGACACGAACCACTCGTCACCGCCGTTTCAGCCGGCGGCCGCGAGCGGAGGCTGACCGGCGCGGAACCGGCTCGGGTCGAGGAGGCGGTCACGGATGCGCGCCCCAACGCCCGGGGCGTTCATCACGGTGATATGGCCGTAGGGATAGTCCCAGAGCTCGGCGCCCCAGGTCGCGGCAAGGTCGGCGATCGGTTGCGGGCCGACGATGATGTCAAGCTCGGGGCGGACAAGCGTGATGTTGGCCGGGTCGGTGCGGGGCACAAAGTTGCGCGGCACCAGTGGCGCCAGCGCGGCGTCGAGCATGGCGCGTGCCTCGCCGCGATCGCTCCCCCACGCACCACCGTTGGTGGCATTGAGACCGACGCGTCGCGCCAGCCGCCGGGGCATGTGCTCGAGGAAGGTGAGGGGCGGGTCGCACAGTGGCGCCACCGCCATGACCGAATCGAGCGCCACCTGCGACGCGAGCAGCGTGGACACGAGGCCGCCGAGGCTCACTCCCATGACGGCTACGGTGGGCGTGACATTGGCGCGCGCCCAGGCCACGAGCGCCGCGGCGTCCTCGACGGACTGGCGGATGGTGGCGCGGATCCGCGCTGGGTCTGTGCTGAAGAAGCCGTCGCCGCTGCCGTGCCCCGGCATGCGACGGCGGAGGTGGAAGGGCAGGTCGATGCGCATGGTGTGTGCGCCGCGGGCGCGGAGGGTGCGCGCGACCAGGGCGTCGAGCAGGGGCATCGGCACGGCGTAACCATGGACCAGGAGGACCATGGGCGCGTCGGCGGGCAGGCCGTGGGTGACGTGCGCGGTGGCGATCACCTTCGACGCTCCGGGGTGTCCGCCGGGGCCCTCGCTCGAGGCCTCGAGGCGAAACTCGGTTCCGTGGCGATGCTCCCACCGGGCCGCGACCACCACACCGGCGGGATGCTGGACCCGGCTCTCGTCCCAGAATGACTGCGGGTGAACAGCCTCCCGCGCCAGGTCGCCCTCGGTCTCGTACCGCAGGGCGCCCAGCCGCCAGAGCACGGCTGAATCGATGCCTCGGTGGGCACGATCGCGCCGCAGGGGCCGGCGGCCGGCAGGGTCCTCCATCTCCGCCAGCGTACTGCGACCGCCTCGCACGCGCGCTCGTGGCGGCTGACACAATCCCCGCACGAAGCGCCGAATCCGAGACGACTGGATCCGAGGCGCACCGCAAAGGAGAGCCGCGATGCGAGGTTTCAAGGATTTCATCCTCCGGGGCAACGTGGCCGCCCTGGCGGTGGCGTTCGTCATCGGTGGCGCCTTCGGCGCGCTGGTGCAGGGCTTCGTCAAGGACTTGGTCACACCGCTGGTGGCGATCCCCGGCGGTGGCCAGAGCTTGGAGGCCTACACCTTCACCATCGGCCACGGCACCTTCAAGTACGGCGACTTCATCGACCTGGTCATCGCCTTCCTGATCGTCGCCGCGGCGATCTACTTCGCGCTGGTGGTTCCGATGCAGAGGTTGGAGGCCCGGCGCACCACCCCCGCCACCCAGGCGCTCACCCGCGAATGTCCGGAATGCCTGAGCAACATCCCGGCGGCAGCGCGGCGGTGCGCCTTCTGCACGGCGCAGGTGCCCCCGGTCGGAGTCGAACCGACACCGTAGCCGGGTTTAAGCCGGCCGCCTCTGCCATTGGGCCACGGGGGCAGGCAGAGCGTACTGCCGCGAGCGACCTTGGTCCGCGCCGAGCGACAGCCACCCTGCGTAGAGTCGTCGAGCAGATGTTCGGCCGTCGTCCGCGCCCTGATTCCACCTACGTGCGCAGTCAGGCGCACAGCGGACTGCCGGTCGCACCCGACGTGGTGGCACGCGGGCTGGTGATGAGCCTGCTCGAGGCGAACGAGGATCCCCACGATCGGCGCCGGCTCGGCCAGATGCTGATCGATGCGCTCGACGACCTCGCCGGGCTGCCGGCGTGCGCGGTGGTCGTCGCGGATCGAGCCCAGGTCCATGAGCACGACGGTCGCCGACTGCAGAGCAAGACGTATGGCTACTACCGATGCCGCTTCATCGGCGGCGCCGTGACCGAGGCACGCATCCGCATCTATCACCGCACCGCCGTCCGCCAGCAGGTGATCTCGCCGAAGGTGTTCCTCAACACCCTGCTGCACGAGTGGGTCCACCACTACGACTTCGCCGGCCTGCGGCTGGCGCGCTCGCCACACACGGCCGGCTTCTATGCGCGGCTTCGCGCCCTTGCCGAGGCGCTCGACGTCGGCTTCGTGCTCCCGCCTGAGCCCGACGACGCCTCGCGCTCCGCGGCTGCCGCCTCCGCCACGGACGTCGAGGTGCGGTGACGACGTGAGCCGCCCCTACCGGATGCGACACGCCGAATCGTGGGCGGTCGCCGGGCTCATCGCGGCCGCGCTGGTCATTCGGCTCCTCACCTACCAGTCGCTGCCTCACAACATCAACAACGACGAGTTCGAGTGGGGCTGGGCTGGGCAGAGCCTGCTGCTCAATGGCCACCCCTCGTCCTGGTCGTATCTGAGCGGATATGCGCCGGGCGGCGGCGTCATGGCCAACCCTGTGACCCACGCCCTGCTTCCCTGGCAGCCGCGCTGGGTGGATCATCCGCCGCTGTTCGCCGCCGTGGTCGGGGCTTTCGCGGTGGCGGCGGGCGAGACATCGCCATCCGCGGTCTCGCTGTCGGTGATCCGCCTCGTCCCCGTGCTCTGCAGCGTGGTCTGTGTTGGCCTGCTGTACCTGCTGGTGAGGCGTCATCTGGGGTGGCCGGTGGCAGCGGTGGCCGCGACATTGCTGGCGTTCACTCCAGTCGCCGTGACAGCCTCAGCCCTGGTCGAGGCCGAGTGGCTGCTCGCGGTGTTTCTGCTGCTTGCGCTGCTGCTGGTCGGCCGACGCGACCGGCTTGGCGTGGCCTGCCTAGTGGCTATCTGCCTGCTCGCGCCCCTCATCAAGGAGACGGGGATCGTCGTAGCCGCGTCGGCGTGCCTGATGCTGCTCTTCGCGCACCGATGGCGGCTCGCGGTTGCCGTGGCGGCCGCCGGCGTTGGGGGCATGAGCTTGATCGTGGCGTGGGGCGCGATCGTGGACTGGCCTGCGTTCGTGGCGACCACCCAGGCGCAGTTCGCACGCCACGCCACGCCGTCCAGCCCGCTCGCATTCCTGATGAGCCTCGCGTCCGGGTACGGGAACCGCGTGCCGTTCAGGGACCCGGTCTGGTACGCGGGGCTGCTGGGCGTGGTCACCGCACTAGGGGTCTGCGCGGCGCGCCGCCGATGGCGCGAGGCCGTGTTCATCGCACCCGTGGCGGCGATGTCACTCCTCATGCTCGTGACCGCTCCGGGCCGGGTCACCCAATGGAACGGGTGGTACCGCCTGGCTATCTACCCGCTGGTGTACGTCGGTGCCGCCTGGCTGGTCGTCGAGCTCGTCCGGCTCGGGCTGCGCGGGGGGTCGCTTGTGATGCGCCAGCGAACCGCGAGCTCCGCCTGAGGGCGAGGCGACGGTGGGAATCGAACCCACGATGGAGGTTTTGCAGACCTCTGCCTTACCACTTGGCTACGTCGCCGGGTCGGATGTCGGATTCTGCCATGTCTCCGCCCGAAGGCCCTGGGTCAGACCGGGTGGGCGAACCCGCGGCAGACAGTTGGCGTGTC
>JALZAG010000065.1 GCA_030948445.1 Candidatus Dormiibacterota bacterium | reverse complement strand
GTGACACGCAGCCTCGACGCCGTCCGTCGCACCGCGGAGGGGGGCGACAACCTCTTGCCGCCGATGCGCGAGGCGCTGACGCGCCTGGCCACCGTCGGTGAGATCTGCAACGCGCTGCGCGACGTGTTCGGTGTGTATCAGCCCAGCGGCGATATCTGATCTGTCGCCCGGTGGCGCGTTGCTTCAGACCGTCGCGGGTGTCCTCGCTGTCGTCGCCGGAGCGAACACCGAGGCGAGGCGCTCGCGTCCGCGGAGCTCCACCTCGCCGCGGGACTCCCACATGACCTTCTCGTCAGCCCCGGCGTCCTCGACGCTGCTGGCGTCCACGAGGACGCGGCCGGGCGCGCGTTTGGCCAGCGAGCACAGCCGCGCTGCGACATTGACGGGATCGCCGATCACGGTGTATTCGTAGCGCTGCGCGCTGCCGACGTTGCCGGCAACCACCGTCCCGCTGGCCACCCCGATGCCGGCGTCGAGGTCGGGATGGCGGCGACGCAGGACCTGCATGTCTGCGCTGAGCGTGCGTGCGGCGCGCAGCGCGTGCTCCGCGTGGTCGGGTTGGGGGACAGGGGCGCCGAAGATGCAGAGCGCGCCGTCGCCTTCGAACTTGTTGGCCCAGCCACCCTGGGCCTCCACGGCGGACACGACCGTGGTGAACAGGTCGTTGAGCATCGCCACCACCCGGTCTGGTGCGAGTTTCTCGGCCAGGGCTGTCGAGCCACGCAGGTCGATGAACAGCACCGACACCTCGCGGCTCTCGCCACCGAGGTCGCTGTTGTCGATGGCGTACCGAGCCACGTCGGTGCCGACGTGGCGGCCGAACAGTTCGCGCAGCTGCTCGCGCTCGCGCAATCCGGCGGTCATCCGGTTGAAGCGAAGCTGGAGGTCGCCGATCTCCCCACTGTCAGCGATCGGCACTGTTGCCGAGAGGTCGCCGCCGGCAACTCGCTCCATGGTCCGGTGCAGAGTCCGTAGCGGGTCGGCGACCGACCCAGCCGCGAGAACGCTGGTGTAGGCGCCGACGAGGATGCCCGCGCCGGTGAGGACGCCCAGGAGGATGAACAGGCGGCCCTGGTCGGCGCCCTGCTGTTCGATGAGCGTCAGCGCGATGCCGGCCAGCGGGATTCCCGACCCAAGCGCCCATGCGAGGAGCAGGCGGCTGCGGACGGTCGGGGCGCACGCGGTCACCTCAGGGAGGACCTCGCGCAGGCGGGTGACCACCGGGCGCATGCCACGCTCGAGGAGGAGGAACGCAATGGCACACGTCGTCAGGCCACCGAGCAGCACGGTGAGCACTCCGCGGAACACCAGGAAGGGCTCGACCGCGAGCACCACCGCAAGCAGGAATCCCACCATCGCGGCCGCGCCCACCCAGAAGACTGCGCAGTAGCGCGTGTGGCGCCACTGGTTGCGCAGCACCGCCTGCAACCGCGCCGGCGGCACCGGCTCCGCAGAGGTGAGCACCTCCTCGGCCGAGGCGGCGATGCGCATCGCCATCACCGAGCCGAGGACCAGGGTCAGCAGCAGGTAACCGGCGGTTGAGTAGCCGAGGATGCTGAGCCCGCGGCTCGTGACCACGCCGCTCGGGAATGCCAACACTCCGATGGCGAAGGTGATCGCCGCACCTGCGATGTTGGCCAATCCCAGCGCGACGGCGGTCATCCACCGTGCTCTCTGGATCTCCGGATCCGAGCGCGTGAAGATGCAGCGCATCTCGCGCCGTGCGTTCAGCAGGGCATCCACGGCAACATCGTACCCCGCGGTCTGGCCGCCGCGACTATCCTGCGCGCATGCCGAAGACGATCCGCAAGGGTGGGCCACCAGAGGGCGCGGGCGATGCCGGTGCCGCGGCTGACGACTCGAAGCCTTCCAGCAACGGCACGCCCGCCCCAGGCTCCGCGACAGAGCGTTCGATCAACCTGCTGCGCAAACGGCGATATGACGCGGTACATCGGGGCGGCGCGGCCGAGCGCACCCAGCACCCCAAGGGGAAGCTCACCGCGCGCGAGCGCGTCGAGCGGTTCCTCGACCCCGGCTCATTCACCGAGATGGACGTGTTCGCGGTGCACCGCAACAGCAACTTCGGCATGGAGGAGCGCCGGGTGCGCGGGGACGGCGTCGTCACCGGCTGGGGGACCGTCGATGGCCGCCAGGTGTTCGTCTTCAGCCATGACGCATCCGTGTTCGGCGGCTCTCTCGGGGAGGTGTTCGCAGAGAAGGTAACCAAGATCATGGACCTGGCCGTGCGCACGGGCTGTCCCTGCGTGGGCATCAACGACTCCGGTGGTGCGCGCATCCAGGAGGGCGTCGTCTCGCTCGCGGGGTACGCCGAGATCTTCTACCGCAACGTCGAGGCCAGCGGGGTCATCCCCCAGCTGTCGCTCATTGTCGGACCGTGCACCGGCGGCGCCGTGTACTCACCGGCAATGACCGACTTCATCTTCATGGTCCGCAAGGTCGGCTACATGTTCATCACCGGCCCCGACGTCATCAAGGTGACCACCGGAGAGAAGGTCTCGTTCGAGGACCTCGGTGGCTCGGACGTCCACAACCAGCGCAGCGGCGTCGCCCACTTCAACGCCGACACCGAGGACGAGGCGTTCGCGCAGATGCGCGCGGTGCTCGGCTACCTGCCCGCGAACAACCACGAGCAGCCCCCGTATCGTCCAACCCTCGACGACCCGCTCCGCGCCGATCCGGAGCTGCAGTCGATCGTTCCGGACAATCCCAACCAGCCGTACGACATGCGCTCGGTGGTGACGCGCGTGGTTGACGATGGTGAGTTCCTGGAGGTGATGCCCTACCACGCTCAGAACATCATCTGCGGGTTCGGCAGGCTCGACGGCCATTCAGTCGGCGTGGTGGGCAATCAACCGCGCGTGCTCGCCGGTGCGCTCGACATCGAGGCCTCCATCAAGGCGGCTCGCTTCGTCCGCTTCTGTGATGCGTTCAACGTGCCCCTGGTGACCTTCGTGGACGTTCCGGGGGTTCTGCCGGGTACCGACCAGGAGTACGGAGGCATCATCCGGCACGGTGCCAAGCTGCTCTACGCGTACTGCGAGGCAACGGTGCCCAAGCTGACGGTGATCACG
>JALZAG010000192.1 GCA_030948445.1 Candidatus Dormiibacterota bacterium | reverse complement strand
GACAACTTCACCGCGGCTGTCGACCGGTCGGGGTTGCGCCGCTACCAGATCGAGCTAGCCGAGGTGTTGCCCAACCCGCGAACTCGGGCGCGGGCGCTGGTGGCGCTGCGCCAGTTCCTCTCGTATGCGTATGACGAGGGCTGGAGCGAGGCGGAGCTGAGCCGGCAGGTGAGCGTGCCCCGGTACGTCGTCGGTGACCCCCACCCCGTCGCCACGGCAACGGTGCCCCGCCTGCTCGCGGCGCTGCCGACCGAGAGTCTCCGCGACCTCCGCGACCGCGCCCTCATCCACCTGCTGGTCAGCACGGGATGCCGCATCGCGGAGGCGTGCGCGCTGGACCGGGGCGAGGTGCGCCCCGAGGGCTTCCGCGTGCTTGGCAAGGGCGGCAAGCACCGGACCGTGTATCTGACCGACGACGCGTACGCCGCCGTGCAGGATTACCTGCGCCGCCGTGGTCCCGACCCGGCGACTGCGCTGTTCATCAGCGTCGCTCGTGCGGACATGCCCCAGGGCCGCGCCCTCCCCCACAATCGGCTTACCACCGACGGCGCCCGACATGCGCTGCGTGCGCTGCGTCACCGTTTCAGTGGCGACCCGGTGCTCTTCGCGCTGATCGCCGACCTGCGCACCCCGCACGCGGCACGCCACACGGCCGCGACAACCCTCCTCGAGGCCACCGATGGCGACGTCCGCCTCGTGCAGGAGGTGCTCGGACACGCAACCCTGGAGACGCTGCGCGTGTATACCGAGATCACTGACAGGCGCAAGCGCGCCGCGTACCAGCGTCTCGGTGATTACCTGCGGGAGGTGGACTCCGCGACCGCGGGCTGAGCCACCTCCAGCCAGCCCTCGAGGATCTCCACAAAGGTCTGCGGGCGTTCCATCTGCGGGATGTGGCCGGTGTTGGCCAGAACTCGGAAGCTCCAGTCTGGTCGCATCGCCGCGACTGCGCCGGAGGCGGAGAGGCTCACCAGGTTGTCGCGATCGCCGTGGATCAGGAGGGTTGGTGCGCTCACCCGTCGGATGTGTCGTTCGAGGCTCGCACGGTGCCACAGCCACTGAACCAGCGAGCTCGAGGCCTCCAGGAAGGCACGATCGGGCTCGTCCTGCTCCTGTCGCCATTTGGTCTGCTCGATCAACGCCTCGCGCGTCGCGGCGGAGATGCGTGAGGCATCAACGGTGCACAGCTTGAGGACCTCGTCGACCAGGCGCTCGGCGCCGAGCCGCTGGGAGCGGGTGCGAACCAGCCAGGGCCCCACCCGCGGCGCCCTCATCACCATGAAGGCCGCGGCGATCATCAGGGGCACGCGGCCCCCACGAGCCATCGGTAGCGCCGGGTCGACGAGCACCAGGGAAGCGACGTGCTGTGGCGCGCGCGATGCAACCAGGATGCTGATCAGTCCGCCCATGGAATTGCCGACCAGCACCACGGGCTGTCCGCCGCCCACATGTTCGGCGACGCGGGCCACGACGTCGTGGTTGTTGGCGATGGTCACCTCACGCCCAGCGCGCGGGGTGGCGCCGAAGCCGATCAGGTCGACAGACCAGACGTGGTGGGTGCGGGCCAGGCTGCCGGTGACGTCGCGCCAGTTGAGCAGCGAGCCGCCGAGGCCGTGGACGAGCAGCATCGGTGGTCCATCGCCGCCGTGGTCCACGGCGTGGATCGGCCCGTTCACGTCAAGGGTCAGCTCCCTGTCCACGCCGCGATGCTATCGAGCCTGGCCGGTCTCCGGCGCGCCCGGGGTTGCGCCGGCGGGACGCCAGACGTTGCCGAGGACCTTGACCGGCCCCGCGAACCCCTCATCCCAGCAGGCGCGAATCTCCGCGCCAATCGGGGGGTGGAGCTCGAGGCTGAGAAGCTCGTCCCGATGATGCCAGGCGACATCATCGAGCACCCCGTCCCGGCCGACACGCAGCTCCCCCGGCAACGCGGTTGCCGCGAAGACCAGGTTGAGAAGGTGACGCGCTCCCGGCTCGATCGCCTCGCAGACGAGCACCAGCCGGCCCACCTCGACCACGAGGCCCGTCTCCTCGCTGAGCTCGCGGGCAGCGGCTGCGACGAGCGTCTCGCCGACCTCGACTCCCCCACCGGGGAGCAGCCAGTGGCGATGGCCATCCTTGACGTGCTCAGCGAGCAGGATGCGCTCGCCCTCACAGATGCACACCGCCACCCTGATCCGGACGGCGGCGTCGCTCACCCCTCGATTATCGCCGCCCCGGGCTTGGGGATTGACACGAACAGGCGTTCGGAGTACGGTACCCCACGTGGGAACATCTGTTTGGGGTGGTACGGCGATGCTCAATGACTACGGGCGACCGGTTCGACGCTCGCGACGCCGGCCGTGGCAGCGCAATCCGCGGGTCGTGTTGGCCGGCGTGATGACCGCCGCTGCGGGCCTGGTGTTGCTCGGTGGCAATGTCTATGGCGGCTTCAACGTCGGGCAGCCACAGCACCTCACCGTCCACGCGGGCGACACGTTGTGGACCATCGCGGCCGCCCACTACCAGGGCGGGGACGTCCGTGACCACATCGACCAGATCATCAGCCTGAACCACCTGGCGGGCGGCTCGATCATTCCCGGCGAGGACCTGCTCCTGCCGGCACCCTGAGGGGTCGTACGGGGACCGGCTCCGGTACGGTTCGTCCGGAGTTGATGTCGGCCAGCCATGGCACCGAGCCGGACGGCTGTGGGCTCGGGGTATCGGTGCCGCGCCTGCGCCCCCCGCCGCCCCCGTCATCGCCGTCGTCACTGGCGGGTTCGTTGAGCATGCGCAGGAAGACCACACCGAACGCGACGAAGAGCGCGATCTTGCTGACCAGGGCGATGCACGCCCCGGCGATCTGCTGGTCGGTCAGTACCTGGAGCCCTGCGATGCGAGGCGCCAGCGCATATGAGGGGTACAGCGGGTGCTTGGCGAGCGCCACTGTGATGCCGCCCAGGGTCTGCGGGATGGTGGCGACCATGATGTACGCGAGCGTCGCCCAGCGGCTGAGCAGGCGGCGATCCCCCATCGGGACCACGATCGGCCACCAGAAGAGCAGGGACGCGGCCAGCAATGACAGCTGCTGCGCGGCGTACAACACGGAGCTCCCCAGGGAGGCCTCGTAGGCACCGGTCAGGTGCCAGCCGAAGAACGCGAGGTTGATCGCCAGGATCCCGCTGAGCGGGTGGACCAGTGGGCGGGCCACCGTGACCAGCCGCCGTGGCACTCGGCTCCAACCCCGCGACGGGAGGCCGAGCAGCAGCAGCGGCGGAACCACCCCCATCACCAGGGTGATCTGCAGGAGGTGAGCCGTCAGCAGGTAATGCGAGGCCAGTGTCTGGAGCGGCGAGACCCACGCCACCACCAGGAGCAGGAGCGCAAGAGGGGCCGCGGATCGATGCCAACGCCCGCGCGCGTCCGCACGGACCGCACGCGCCGACGCCACCACGATGGCGGCGATGGCGACCAGCCCCGCGATCAGCAGAGGGTCGGCGGGCACCGTCCAAACCCATGGCAGCACACTCAGAAAGGTAGCGCAGTGGCCCACCGTTGGCGAGGGCCTTGATCGGGTCGCGCCTCGCGACCCTGCGAAACGACGGACCGAAGGGGTACAAAGGGTGCGCCGCTATTCGCGCACGGCTCCAGCATCACTGCCGAAGTCCGTGTCCACGCATGAGCGATGCCAACCAACCCGTACCAATTCTCCCTCCGGACCAGCCGGGAACCCGGTGAGGTGCTCGATGATGTGGCAGCCCGGCCGCTGCCGGGCATCGCCGTCTCCGAGCGCGGTCCTCACTACCTCGTGCTGCGTCCGCGGAGGCGCCTGCGATACGGCTCCGACATCGCTGTCGGGATCTCCATCGCGATCGTGCTCGCGGTTCTGATCGCGACGGCGATGACGCCGCTGCTCATCGTGCTCCTGCCACTCGCGGTGTTGCCGGGCGTGCCGTTGCTCCTCGACCATCGCCGACCCGACCTGGCGGTCAGCGCAGTTGTCGACGACGATGGCAGCACCCGCGTCACCGTGCACGGCGAGGCATCCGAGGACTTGGCCGCCGCTGTTGACGCATTCCTCGGTGCGCTGCCCGATGCGCCGCCCGTTCAGCTGGACGTTGCCGACCCGGTGGCGTCGACCGGTTAGCCTGCGCTAGCCGATCACCCGGATCACCGCAGTGACGACGCCCTCGATGGCGAGGTCACGCGCGTAGATCGGTTCCAGGCTTGGGTTTTCCGGCTGCAGGCGGATCCGACCGCTCTCCCGGAAGAACCGCTTGACGGTGACCTCAGCTTCGCCGGTTGTCTCGTTCTCGATGCGCGCGACGACGATGGTTCCATTCGCGGGGGCGTCGTGTCGCGGACGCACCAGCACGATGTCACCGTCGTTGATGCCCGCGCCGATCATGCTGTCGCCGTGCACGGTGAGGGCATACGCGTCGTCGCCGCCAGCAATCTCGGGGCCCACGCTGATGTGGTCCTCGACGTTCTGCTCGGCGAGCAATGGCGTGCCCGCCGCCACGCGTCCGACCAGCGGCAGGCGCAGGATGTTCGACGCGACCGGCGCCGCCATGACATCGTCGCCAACCACCTCGACGGTGCGCGACTTGGTGGGATCGCGCCGGATCAAGCCCTTGGTCTCGAGCGCGTTGAGGTGGTTCTGTACGGTCGACGACGAGCTGAGCCCGACCGCTTGGCCGATCTCCCGCACCGTGGGCGGGTAGGAGTGCTGGCGTGCGTGGGTGCGAAGGAACTCGAGGATCTGGCGTTGACGCCCCTCGACCGGCTCTGTCATCTCAACCTCCAAGCCATCTATGGCGGCCGCAATGTACCACGGATCCGTCGATAGCGCAAACGGATGTTCCCATCCTCGTCGGACCAAGGTGGGCCGCGTTTCAACGGTCTGGTGGCGAGTGCGTGAACGGCCGGTGCCGGAGGGGGTTGACGGGCGGCGCAGGTCCTACGATCTGGCCGGGCCCATCACACATATTTGGAATGACGAAGATCACCCCTGACGACCCGGTAGTTATCGACCAGGCGGAGTTTGAGCGGCGCATGGCGCCGTTTCGATCGAAGGACGGCGCCCCCGCGCCGGTCTTGACTCGTTGCGGCGAGCCCGGCTGCGTCGCGTTACCTGTCGACGCCTGCGGCTACGTCGACAGCCGGGGTGCCGCCTGCCGCACGCATTGGTGCGCCGACCACGGCCCCGAGGTCGCCGGCCAACGCTACTGCCGGCGCCACGCCGGCACCATGGTGGCCCTCGGCAGCAAGGCCAACAACCCGCGGGCCCTGCCCGACGTGGGCCACCGCGGCGCGTCTCTGGTTCGCTGGGTCTACAGGGATTTGGACCCGGCGCTCACGACCCTCCTCGACCTGGAGAGCCGCAGCAATGAGCACCTGCTCCGGGACACCGAGGTGGCGGTGGGCCGCGCCGAGGACGGCAGCCGCTGCTGGGAGATGAGCTGGAAGCTGGCGTCCCCGTCGGGCATCCGCGTGCGCATCACCCTGATGGTCGAGGAGAAGGACGACGCTGTCGTCCTGGTGCGTCTCGGCGACGAGGTGCTGGCCAGCGGCGTGCCGCCATGGATCGAGGCGCGACGCCTCGGCAAGCATGTGACCGAGGACGAGGACCGCGAGCAGCGGCGTAGCTTTTACGCATTCCTCGAGGAGTACCTCACCGAGGCGATCCGGCAGGTCTAGGC
>JALZAG010000191.1 GCA_030948445.1 Candidatus Dormiibacterota bacterium | reverse complement strand
TTCGGGCGGCTTTCGTGAGACTGCTGAAAATTCGTGCAAGCACACTGATGCCCAGACATCGACGCCAGCGCTGGTGCTCTCAGAGCACCCTGAACCGGACTTGACAGACGCCGGCCCTTCATGGATGACATAGGAGCTTCACGTCTTGTTCATTTCGTGACCGTATAAGCAAGATCGGCTGCCCCGGGCTGGCGCCCCGTCGAGCGGCGGGCATCTTCGTGAGCCTCGCAATCCCCGCCGGCCTGCAGGCCTACGCGTTCTACCCCGCGTTCCTGCGCGCGTGGAATCCCCCACGACACGATCCTCCCGCTCAGCCACGCCTGGCACCCGCCGCGCTCGCCCGCTATCCGGCGCTGCTCGCCGTCTTGGCGCTCGCTGGCGCCGCGCTCCTGGCCGCGATCGGGCTCACCTACGTGTACGTCCAACAACGACGCAATCGTCCCCGCGAGCACCGGGCGCAGGTCGGCGATCACTCCGGCCCATACCCCGCTGCAAGGCACGAGATGTGGTAGCCGGCACGGTCATCCCGAGCCGGCTGAACGCACTGCGCGCAGAGCGATCGCGCTTGCCGCCTGGCAAATCGACGGCCCGCCGCGCTTTGGCGCGACACCGGCCCGTGGTTCGATCGAACTCGCAGTTGAAAACGTCATGAGCGACGCGCAGAAGCCCACCCGCCGCCCGGCTCAGCCACCGGCCGGTCTCGCTTCCTCGACGGCAAGCGATAGCGAAGTGCGCGCCGGTAGAGAATGCCGATCCCCAACGGTTGCCGTTCATCGTGCAGCACGACCGCTCGGGGCCCTGACGCGACCGTTCGGCGATCCGTGCTTGCCGCTCTGGCTTGTGGAGTAGACCCTTCCTCCGTCTCGTAAACACCCGAGTACGAGGAGACACATGGAAGCCAGTCGTGTACCGCCGCGGGAAGCCGATATCGCTCCCGATGAAGACCCCACCGAAGGCGCCACGGGGAGTTGGACACCCTCTGACCCCGCTCCGCTCGGCCTGGCCGGCTTCGCGACCACGACGTTCGCGTTGAGCATCATCAACGCGAACCTGGTCAGCGCGACGGCGCTGCCGATCGTCGCGATCATGGCCCTGACCTTCGGGGGCATCGCTCAGACGATCGCCGGCATCTGGGAGTTTCGCACCGGCAACACCTTCGGTGCGACCGTGTTCACGGCCTACGGGACGTTCTGGATCTCGTTCTTCTTCTTGGTCGTGGTCGCGCTGCCTTTGGTCCCCAAGACCGAGGCCGACGCCGGAATTGGGCTGTACCTGTGGGCGTGGTCGATCTTCACGATCTTGATCCTGGTCGCCTCGCTGCGCACCACGGGCGCGATCGTGGTGACGTTGCTGTTGCTGGTGATCACGTTTGTCCTGCTGGCAATCGGCTACTCGTCTCTGGTCGGAACCACCAGCGCGACCAACGGCGCGCTGAAGCTCGGCGGCTACGTCGGAATCGCGACCGCCATCGCGGCCTGGTACGTGTCGTTGGCGGGCCTTTCCAGTGCGACCTTCGGGCGCCAGATACTGCCGGTGTTCCCGCTGACCCGCTGAGCGACCCGCCGTCGGGTACAACTAGAGGCACACGGCCGCACACACAGCCGCGGCCAGCACGGGCGCCGGCGCCAACGCCGGCGCCCACGGGCTGACAGGGCGCGAGAGACGCCAGGTTCGTGAGAAGGAGAGGCTTGCAATGCCAGACACGGCATCGACTTCGGCCGGCGAGGAGACGCTCGAGCAGCAACTCGAGGGATGCTGGAGATCGAGACGTTCGAACCGCCGGAGGGGTTCCGCGAGCACGCGCTGCTGAGCGACCCGTGAGTCTACGACGAGGCCGAGAAGGACTGAAAGGGCTGGTGGTCAAGCAGGCCAAGGAGCTGCACTGGTTGTCGACCGCGCGGGCAGCCGCGAGCGCGTGATCGACGACAGACACGTCCGCGCCGAGCGAAGCCAGGTAATGACCGCAACGCTGCCCTCAATCGCGTATGCGGTTGGCTGAAGGTTCTTGGGTTCGTGAACGTCGCCCCAGGGTTCAACGGCACACCAGCGGTGATCAACGGGTTCAGCAATCTCGTCCTTGAGCTCTGGGGGTGATAGCGGGCACCACTCCCCGCTCGGCGATTGGTGTCGCTGAGCTGCCGTTCGACATGCCGGTCGAGGTCGACGCAGTGGTTGCGGTGCGCTGAACGGGATCGGTCGGCCTTGAACGCCGTACCGACATCGCGCCTCGTCGTCGGCCTCCCGGCTTTGATTGCGGCTGCCCCTTTGTCGCCCATCCCGGCACTCTGGCCGTCGGACCGCACGGGGCCGATTGCGTAGGCAGCGATCTCATCGTGCCGCTCGGCTGGAGACGATCGCTGTGCGCGACGAGCGCTCGTCCGTGCGTGACGCCGAGGCTTGTCTGGTGATGATGGAGCCGCACCGACGCCCACGAGCGCTTGGTCGGGTAGGCCCGGCGCCTTACGACGCCGGGCCCCCCTCAGAACCGGACGTGCCCGTTTCCGAGCATCCGGCTCAAGCGAGTCCTGTTGGCTGGCGGGTGGGGTTGCAGTGGAGGTGGATGAGACGGGGTTCAGCCGTGTCCGTGCTGCCTGGGAACCACACGACGCCGATCGCTTTTCGGGTCGTGGCTAGCCATGTCTCCCACTGGGGTGGGGTTTGTGGCCGGTCCTCGACGGCGACCAGGGTGCTGTTGCAGATCGCGCAGCGTCCGGCCTGGGCTCGGTAGAGCCGCAGGGCGGTGCGGTTGATCGGCAGCGGCGCTTTGTGCCGTCGCCAGGCCCAGTATTCGGCCAGCGCCGGGTCGTCGGATGACGCCCGGTATCGGACGAGCTGGTGGCGGACAATGTTGGTCCAGGCGAAGCGGTGGAGGTAGCCGCCGGTGTGGCGGTCACCGAACACCCACCGGTCTTGCCTGGCCTTGTTGAACCTGCCGAAGTACCGGGCGATCACCCAGTGCGTCGGCTTGTTCGAGTGGCTGACCTTGGCCCACCGAAGGGTGAGCCGCCACAGGTAGTGATCCAGCGTGCCGAAGGTCTCGGCGGCTACCTGTGTCCGGTAGTAGGCGGCCCAACCACGGATGATCGGGTTGAGCCGTCTGAGTACCGCCTGGGCGTTGCTCCCGCGCAGGGAGCGCAGCTCATCGCGGAGCCTTTGCCGGATCCGTCTGACGGCCGTCTTGCTGGGCTTGATCATCAGCTTGCCGTGGTAGCGGCGGACGTTGAACCCGAGAAAGTCATAGCCCTCCGCGAGCGACACGACTCTTGTCTTGTCCTCGTTGAAGGCCAGACCTCTCGGCGTCAGCCAGCCGGCGAGCCGGCTTTTGACTTCGAGCGCTTGCTGCCTGGTGTGGCAGTGCACGACGAAGTCATCGGCATATCTGATCAGCACCGGGGTGCCCTTCTTGGCGTGTCCATCCGCCTTGTATCTGGCTCCGGCGACCGTCTCCATCCCGTGCAGGGCGATGTTCAACAGCACGGGGCTGATCACCCCGCCCTGAGGAGTTCCCTCCTCAGTGCGGGAGAACCGACCGTGCTCGACCACGCCCGCCTTGAGCCATTGCCGGATCATTCCCCGAGCGGGGAACGTTCCGAGCATCGACATCAGGTGGTCGTGACCGATCCGGTCAAACGCCCCGGCCAGGTCCGCGTCGAGCACCCAGAGTCGCCTGGGGTTCTGCTTGGCGACCTGGAAGATCGCTTCGATCGCGTCGTGACAGCCACGGCCGGGTCGAAATCCGTAGGACTTCGGCTCAAACCGTGCTTCCCACTCGGGCTCCAACGCGTTCACCGCCCGCGCCTGGTGGACGCGGTCGAGGATCACGGGGATCCCGAGCGGTCGCTGTTTGCCGCCCGGCTTGGGGATGAACACCCGTCTGACCGGCATCGCGGTGAACGCGTCCGCGCGATCGTGCACCCTTGCGACCAACTGTTCCTTGGCCCTGGGGCTGAGCACCACCTCGCCGTCCACGCCCGCGGTCAGACGACCCGCGTTGCGCTCGGTCACCCGCCGCACACTCACCAACGTGTTCGATCGGGATCGGAGCATCAACGCCTGCAACCGGCGGACCCTAGGCAGGTCCCCCGCCATTGATGCCGTGAAGATCCGCTGGCGCAACCGCCGTACGTTCTGCTCAGCCCGACGCCAGTCGATCTGGCGCCAGTCCAAGCGGGCGTCCTCTGGTCCACTCACCACGACTTGCGTCATGGCGTCTAGCTTGTCCTCGGGTTCCGGGGTCAACGTCGTCTTCCTCTTCACAGACTCACCTGACCGCGTCAGCCCGCTTGCGCGGCCGGGCACACTGGCCCGGTATCCGGCCGGTTATCCGACGTCCCGCCAGCTGGAGGGCTGGCTTCCGGGTCGCGGGTTCCCGCTGCCTTTCGGCCACCGGCATTCGCTTCTCGGTCATCCTGTTCCCGCCGGGGAGTTGGGCCCTCCTTGCGGTCGGCTGACCGGCCCACAACGCGACCGGACCCCGACGGGGTTACCGCGTTCCGCACGCACGAGCAGCGACCGGGGTGGGCGCCCTCTATACCCCGGGGACAACGGTGCTCACCCAGACCACGGCGACTAACGGTCCGGCGCCTGCCGCTTCACGGCGGCCAGTCCCTGTCCCCCGCCAACGTCCCACCGGCGAGGATGCTGCTTAACGAGGCAAACGAGGATTCACACGAAGTTCGCCCGTCCGGTCTTCCCCTCGCCTGTGGCCGCCCGGATGGAACGGGCCGCCCTTGGGCTCACACCCCGGGCTTCGCACCCCGCCGACCAAGAGCCGGACGACGCACGCCGAGGCGGGGACAGGCCATCGAGCACGGACCTGGAACTACCGCTCAACTCACATCCGTCGATCTCCAATCCAGTAGTTCACTCAATGCGTGCGACCT
>JALZAG010000019.1 GCA_030948445.1 Candidatus Dormiibacterota bacterium | reverse complement strand
TGAACGCCAGCACAATCCTTCTGGTCGTCGCCGTCTTCCTTGCCAGCGCGGTGGAGATGGTGGAGGCGGCCACGATCGTGGTCGCTGTGGGGGTGACGCGCGGCTGGCGTGGAGCGATGCTCGGCGTCGGAGCCGGTCTGCTGTCGCTGGCGGTCGTGGTGGCGACACTGGGCCCGGCGCTCACCACCATCCCGATCAGTTCACTGCGGCTCGCGGTCGGCGGGCTCCTGTTGGTCTTCGGGCTCGGGTGGCTGCGCAAGGCGATCCTTCGTGCTGCCGGACTCAAGGCGCTGCACGACGAGCAGGCGACGTTCCGCGAGCAGCGCGAGGCTGCCCGCGAGGCGGCGGTGGCCGCGGGCCGCTTTGACACGTACGGCTTCACCCTCAGCTTTAAGGGGGTGCTGCTCGAAGGTCTCGAAGTCGTGTTCATCGTGATCACGTTCGGCGCCAACCAGAGGCAGATCGGCCTTGCCGCACTCGGCGCGGTGGCCGCGGTGCTGGCGGTGCTCGCCGTCGTCCTGGTTGTGCGCGGGCCACTCTCGCGCGTGCCGGAGAACACCATGAAGTTCGCTGTCGGCACGCTCCTCACCTCCTTCGGCACCTTCTGGGGCACGGAGGGCGCCGGCGTTGCGTGGCCTGGCGGCGACATCGCGCTCGCGGTCATCATCCCCGCCACCCTGCTGGTCAGCATCGTGATGGTGGTTGCGCTGCGTCGCAGCACCTCGATGTCGGCTTTTCCGCAACCTGGTGCGGCCTGATGCGCCACGTGCGCGCGTTTGCGCTGTTCTGGTGGGACTTCATCGTTGGTGATGACTACCGGATTGCAGTCGCCGTCGTGTTGCTGCTCGCCGCCACCGCGTTGCTGAGCCGCGCCGGTTTCGCGGTGTGGTGGTTGCTCCCCGCCGGTGTGCTGCTGATGCTCGCGACGTCGGTGTTCACGGTGGCGCGGCGTACCCGCCGGCAGCGCCCCTGACGCTGAAGGCGGAGGAGGTCGGCTCGAGGCCGCCGGGTGCTACCGTCGCCCGCTGCGCGACGCCCCGCGCAGCACGGAGGCAGACGACGAGATGGCGGACGTGATTCGCGCGACCGGCCTGGTCAAGACGTATGGCCAGACCCACGCGCTGGACGGCCTTGACCTGGCCGTCCCCGAGGGCACCGTCACCGCTCTGCTGGGTCCCAATGGCGCCGGCAAGACCACCGCGGTTCGCATCCTGGCCACGCTTCTCGAGCCCGACGCGGGCTCGGCCGAGGTGGCCGGCATCGACGTTCGCGCCAACCCCGCCGCCGTCCGCGCCAAGATCGGGCTGTCTGGTCAGTACGCGGCCGTTGACGAGTACCTCACCGGGTACGAGAACCTCGAGATGGTCGGGCGCCTCTACGGCCTCGGCCGCGTCCCCTCCAATCGCCGCGCGCGCGAACTGCTCGGCGTGTTCGCACTCACGGAGTCCGCCGACAGGCCGGTAAAGACGTACTCAGGGGGCATGCGCCGCCGCCTCGACCTCGCCGGCGCCCTGGTGGCTCAGCCGCCCGTACTGTTCCTCGACGAGCCCACCACGGGGCTCGATCCCCGCGGCCGCTCCGACCTCTGGGAGGTGATCATCGAGCTGGTCAAGGGCGGCACAACTCTGCTGCTCACCACGCAGTACATGGAGGAGGCAGACCGGCTCGCCGACGACATCGTGGTCATCGACCACGGCAAGGGCATCGCACGCGGAACCGCCAGTGAGCTGAAGGACCTGGTCGGCGGCGAGCGCATCCAGATCGTCCTCGGTGGGGGCGCCGACCTCGAGGCCGCGCGGACGCTTCTGCAACAACTCGCCGCTGGGGAGGTGGTGGTTGACGAGCACGCGCGCCGCTTCATCGTCCCCGTCAGGGGCGGCTCGCAGGTGCTGGTTGAGGCGCTGCGCCGGCTCGACGCTCTCGGCAGCCCCGTTGTCGACATCGCGCTGCGCCGTCCCACCCTCGATGACGTCTTCCTCACCCTGACCGGCCACGCCGCAGAAGACGAGGCCGTCGCCACGCGGGCGCGCCGATGATCTCGACCAAGACCCTCCGCGACGGCGCCATCGTCGCCAAGCGCAATCTCATCAAGATCCGCCGCGTTCCGGAGCTTCTCGTCTTCACGACGCTCTCGCCGATCATGTTCATCCTGCTGTTCGCCTACGTGTTCGGCAGCGCGATCAACGTGCCCGGGGTGGGCTACCGCGAGTTCCTGATCCCGGGCATCTTTGCCCAGACGGTCATCTTCGGCGCCACCATCACCGGTGCCGGGCTCGCCGAGGACATGCAGAAGGGCATCATCGAGCGCTTCCGCTCA
>JALZAG010000005.1 GCA_030948445.1 Candidatus Dormiibacterota bacterium | reverse complement strand
CGCCAGCATGCGCAGCAGCTGCCCCTCGATCGCATCGAAGGCGCCCCCGACGACTTCCACGCGCGCGTTCACGCTGCCTTCGATCGACTCGCCGCCGAGCAGCCCGGCCGGATCGCGCGCGTCGACGCCGGACGACCCGCGGTCGCGGTGTCACAGGATGTGATGCGCCTGGTGGGGGACAGGCTGCGCGCCGCGCGCACAGCACCTCGACCGGCTGTGGTGCGATGAAGCTGATCTTCGCGGTGGTGCAGTCGCACGACGTCGAGGCCTGTAGCGACGCCCTCACCGCGGCGGGCTTCGTCTGCACGCGGTTCGACACGCAGGGCGGCTTCCTCGACAGCACCAACTCGACGCTGATGACCGGCGTCGACGATGCTCAGGTCGAGCAGGTCCTCGACGTCTTGCGCCGACACGCCAAGCGACGCGTTGAGATGCTCGACTCCACCGTGCCCATCGCCGGCGCGCTGACCCCAGTGCTCGCGCCGCCACTCGACGTCGAGGTCGGCGGGGCCACGGTTTTCGTGCTGCCGCTCGACCGCTGCGAGAAGCTCTGAGCACCGGCACGGAGAACGGCCACTGATCCCCGGCGTCGGCACGCTGCTCAACACGGCAACTGTGCTCACTGGCGGGGGCATCGGGATCACCGCCGGTCGGCGCATCCCGCCGCGCGTATCCGAGAGCCTGGTTACGGTGCTCGGTCTCTTCACCCTGGTGTACGGCGTCCGAACGGCGCTGAGCCCGGCGTTCACTGGCGTCGCCGCCCCCGACCTCCCGGTGGTGCTGCTCGCGCTGCTCGTCGGAACTGCGATCGGCAGCGCGCTCGACCTCCAGCGCTGGCTGGATCGCTTCGGAACGGCGGTCGAGGGCCGGCTCGGCGGCGCTCGGGCCGATGGGCGCATGGCCCGTGCGCTGGTAACCACCAGCCTGCTCTTCTGTGTCGGGCCGCTCACCATCCTCGGCTCGTTCGAGGACGGCGCGCGTGGCGACATCCTTCTGCTCGGCATCAAGTCGGCGCTGGACGGCGTGGCCGCCCTCGTCTTCGGCGCCAGCCTCGGCGCGGGCGTGCTGCTCAGTGCGGTCACCGTACTGGTCGTGCAAGGATCGCTCACGGCAGCGGCGTACCTCACCCGTGGTGTGCTCGACCCCGTGCTCACCACTGCCGCGCTGGGGGCAGGCGGCTTCATGCTCATCGCCATCGCGCTGGGCCTGCTCGAGATCCGTCGCCTGCGCGTGCCGGACATGCTGCCGGCGCTGCTCATCGCGCCGCTGTTCGCGCTGGCCGTGCGCGCCTGGCACATCCCCCTCTGACCGTCGCGCGCCGCTAGTCGGCCGGCCGCACCACCACCTCGGTTGCATCGACCACGCGCTCGACCCGAGTGCCCACCAGGTGCACGCGCACCCCGGGCACGCCGGGTGACCCGGGCTCCCAGCCGTCGGTGAACAGCTGGCGCGCCTCACCCCACGTTCGAGCGGACCGGGACTGTCGGCCGTCGGTGAACGGCACCGGCCCGGGCCTTGTCGCGTAACCGAAGCGCACTTCGCCCCCGCTCCGGAGGAAGGCGGCGACATCCGCAAGCGGGCGCTCGTCGGGAAGCAGGCCGACGCTGCCGAGAGCGTCGACGACGCTGGGCATCTCACCGCTCTTGGCCTGGTCGCGGACCGCCGCACGGGCCGCGATCTGCGCGGCGCGCTCGCGCCGCCGGCGTTCGGTGGCGATCTGCCCCGACCGGGCGCGCAGTTCGCGCAGCTGCGCCTGGTGGGGGGACATTGCGCTCACCGTCGCCCGCTCGGCGCCGGCGAGGGTGGCGAGCAGCTCGTCGAGCGCGGAGTCATCGAGCGTGATCAGTGACGCCTGTTCGAAGGCGGGGGGCAGCTCGGGGAGTGGGGGCAGCTCGGTCACCGCGCTGATGATGGCGCTGGACCCGCGCGCCGTGTCCCGCGCGCTACCGTTGCCACGCCAGTCATCGACGAGGAGGGCGTACGCCGGTGTCCACTGTCCTGAACGACGCGGTGCGGGTGGAGCGCGATGGCGCCCTGGTCATCGTGACCATCGAGCACCCACCAGCCAACGCCATCAGCCGCGCCGTCATCGCCGGGATCACCCAGGCGATCACCGAGGCGGAGGCCGACGCGGGCTGCCGGGCGCTGATCCTCACCGGGTCCGGGCCGAAGTTCTTCGCCGCCGGTGCCGACATCAGCGAGTTCGGCTCGGCCGGCGGCGACAACATCGCCAGCGGGCAGGAGTTCACCCTGGCCATGGAGCGCTCACGGCTCCCGATCATCGCGGCGGTCAACGGCATCGCCTTCGGTGGTGGCTGCGAGCTCACCCTGGCCTGTGATGTGCGCATCGCCGCGAGCAACGCGCGCTTCGGCCAGCCCGAGATCAAGCTGGGGATCATCCCCGGGTGGGGCGGCACCCAGCGCCTTCCCCGGCTCATCGGCCGAACAGCGGCGATGGAGCTGCTGCTCACTGGCGACCCCATCGATGCCTCCCGCGCTCTCGAGCTTGGCCTGGTGTCCCGCGTGGTCGAACCGGAGAAGCTCCTGGACACGGCGCGAGAGATCGCGTCTCGCTACGCGGCCCAGGCACCGCTGGCGCTGGCGGCAACCAAGCGCGCGGTGGCAGAGGGACTCGACCGCCCGCTCGCCGAGGGGCTCGAGGCGGAGCGGCGCGAGTTCGTCGCACTCTTCACCTCCGCAGACGCGACCGAAGGCATCACCGCGTTCCTCGAGAAGCGGCCACCGGTCTGGACGGGCCGTTAGCCGGTGACCGCGATCATCAGCCCGATCGCCCTGGTCGTGCTGCTCGGCGGCGCGACTGTTGCCACTGGCTTGCGCTGGCGGCTGCTCATCAAGGCGATGCTGCGCAGCCGCCGTCCCGACCCGCGGTTCGACAGCGTCGGCGAGCGGATCAAGGCCTTCTTCGTCTACGTCATCGCCCAGGGCCGGCTGTTGCGTTGGCCGTACGCCGGCATTCTCCACGCGCTCATCTTCTGGGGCTTCCTGGTCCTGCTCACGGCCATCGCGCAGGCGATCGTCGAAGCGCTCTGGCAGGGCTTCCGATTCAACGACCTCCCGGCGGCGTTCGTCATCGCCTTCGCCCAGGACATCTTCTGCGTCGCCGTGCTCGCCGGTGTGGCGCTTGCGCTGATCAATCGACTCGTCGTCAACCCCACGCGTTTCCGTGGCAGCCACCGCGGCGACGCGGTGCTGATCCTCTGCTGGATTGGGACGCTGCTCGTCTTCATGACGCTGAACTACGCCAGCCTGATCGCACAGGGCACGCCGGTGCAGGCGATGGCAGCTGACCGTCCGTTCGCCAGCGCGGTCTCGCGGCTCTTCACTCCACTGGGCGCGAACAGCAACGTGCTCGTCGGGCTGCACGGGCTGTTCTTCTGGGGACACCTCGTCCTGGTCTTTGGTTTCCTGGTCTACCTCGGTTACAGCAAGCACCTCCATATCGTCAGTGCCGCTCCCAACGTCGTCTTCAAGTCGACCAAGCCAAAGGGGCGGCTGCCGGTCCTCGACATCGAGGCCGTGATGAATGCCGAGAACGAGGCCGACCAGCACTTCGGGCCCGTCACGCTCGAGCACTTCAGCTGGAAGGACATGCTCGACCTGTACACCTGCACCGAGTGCGGCCGGTGCCAGACCCACTGTCCCGCGTACAACACCGGCAAGGTGCTGTCGCCGAAGACGCTGATCACCGACCTGCGCGACCACCTCTACGAGAACATCGCTGGCGGCTACCCTGCCACCACCCACGACGCCCATATCGCGCAGGGCGCAAACCCCGACGGCGCTCCCGGTGACGGGGCGGTGATGTGGGCCACCGGTGATCACCACGCCGGCGCCCTGCACGATCTCCCTGGGCACTTCCAGCCCTCCTGGATCGCACCCGACGATGTCGCCACGGCGGTCGAGTCCAACGGGGGCGCGCGCCCGCTCTTTGGCGGCACCATCGCCGACGACACACTCTGGGCGTGCACCACCTGCGGCGCCTGCATGGACCAGTGCCCGGTGCTCATCGAGCACGTCCCCAAGATCATCGAGATGCGACGCCACCTTGTGCTCGACGAGTCGCGGATGCCCAAGCAGGCGGAGACCGCTCTGCGCGGCATCGAGAACGTGTTCAACCCGTACGGTCTGTCCCATCAGACTCGGGCTGACTGGGCGCGCGACCTCGGAGTCCAGTTCGCGGCTGACAAGCCCGACACTGAGTACCTCTACTGGGTGGGATGCGCAGCGTCGTTCGACGATCGGGCCAAGACGATCGCCACCGCGCTGGTGAAGATCCTCCAGGCGGGCGGCGTCGACTTCGCCATCCTTGGCACCGAGGAGAAGTGCAGCGGTGATCCCGCGCGGCGCATCGGCAACGAGTACCTGTTCCAGGAGCGCGCCAAGGAAAATGTCGAGGTGCTCAGGAAGTACAG
>JALZAG010000270.1 GCA_030948445.1 Candidatus Dormiibacterota bacterium | reverse complement strand
CGTAGCGCGGGGACGCCGGGTGCCGGGTCGACGGGGTAGGCTGTCGCACCCCGGGCGGGTAGCTCAGCCGGTTAGAGCACGGGGCTCATAACCCCAGGGTCGCAGGTTCGAATCCTGCCCCGCCCACCGGGTATTGTCTCGGTGTGCTGCGCCCTCCACTTCCCGACCCGCCGACAGCGGCGGACGAGAAGACCACACTGTCCGCGTTCCTTGACTGGTACCGCGACAACCTCGAGCGCAAGGTCGAGAGACTCGACCGCGATGCATTGACGCGGCGCCTGGTGCCCTCGATGACCACGCTCCTCGGCATCGTCAAGCATCTGGCCTACGTGGAGCGTGGCTGGTTTCAGAACACGTTCTTGGGGCTGGACCTGTACCGGCCGCCCCGCAACGCTCAGGACGACGGCGAGTTCCGCATCGAGGACCACGAGACCGTCGAGGCAATCATCGACCTGTACCGCCGCGAGGTGGCCCGTTCGCGAGAGATAGTTGCCGCCGCGAGCCTTGAGGACCACGCTCAGCGGGAGGATCGGCGCCACTTCACGCTGCGCTGGATCATGGTCCACATGCTCGAAGAGACGGCTCGCCACGTTGGTCACGCTGACATCCTCCGCGAGCAGACCGACGGGGCCGCCGGCGAGTAGCTCCCGCCGGGGCGGCCGGGAGACGGTTCCCGGTCCGCCGCCGGGGGCTGAGGTCAGTCCTGGGAGCGGTCGTTGTGCCGGCGAAGCCGGCGGGTCACCCCGGCGATCAGCCGGTTGCTGCGGCGGTAGCCGCCGCGGCGGGTGGTGGCGGCGAGCATGAACTCCTGCTCGCGGATCTGTGCCAACTCGTACAGCTGGGTGTTCATTTTTTTCGGTCCTCCTTGCGTCACCGACGAAACCTTGTCACTGGTGATACTATAGACCCCGGCGGCGTCACCTGTCAAACCGTTACAGCGGTGACACCTCACAGGGACTCACTGTCATGGACGACCCCCCGGCGGCCCGACATCCGGCACCGGTCGCGCTGGCGCTGGTGCAGGATTTCGTCAACACAGCGGAGCTTCCCGGCGGCTACGACGAGCTCGCTGATGTGGCCGCAACGGTGGGGTGGCTGGGTGTCCGGGGGTACCAGATGAGCCCCGACGAAAGCCAGCATCGTCGGATCGTGGAGACGCGGGAGCACCTGCGCGCCCTCATCGCGGTGAACTCCGGAGAGGAGCTCCCACCCGCCAGTGCGACGCGGCTCGCGCGCCTCCTCGACGCCGCGGCCGTTCACCCGGTGGTTGCAGCAGACGGCGTGCGCCTGGCCTCCACCGCGCGCGGTGTCGACGGATTCCTTGCGGCGCTCCTGGCCGCCCTCGTGCAGGGCACCATCGACGGCACCTTCCGTCGCCTCAAGGTGTGCCGCTCGGAGACCTGTCAGTGGACCTTCTACGACAACTCCAAGAACGGGTGCGGGACCTGGTGCAGCATGCGCTCGTGTGGCAGTCGCGCCAAGGCCAAGGCATACCGTGAGCGCCAACGGCAGGACCCGCCGAGCGCGGATGATGTCCCCGCCATCACGGTGACGACAGCTCGTCCCCGACGATCCAGGCTACTCAGGCGGGGCACCTAGGGTGAGCGAAGGGCTCGGCCACAGAGCCGGGTCATTCGGCGCGGCCGCGGCCGAATACGAGAGGGGCCGGCCGTCGTACCCCGCGGCGGCCATCGACTGGCTGCTACCGCCGCGGGCGCGCCGTGTGCTCGACCTCGGTGCCGGCACGGGGAAGCTGACCCGACAGCTTGTTGAGCGCGGGCTCGAGGTGGTCGCGGTCGAACCATCCCCCGGGATGCGCTCGCAGCTGGCGCTAATGTTACCGGAGGTTGCCCTTCTCGACGGAACAGCTGAAGCGATTCCGCTGCCGGACCACAGCGTCGATGCGGTGCTGGTGGCCCAGGCCTGGCACTGGGTGGACCCTGGCCGGGCGCGGCCTGAGGTGGCCCGGGTCCTCACACCGGGAGGACGACTGGGACTGGTCTGGAACATTCGCGACGAGCGTGAGGACTGGGTGAAGCAGCTCGGCCGGACCATGCACGAGGACGAGGACCCCCGTGCGCCCGTCCCAGTGGTGGGTTGGCCTTTCGGTCGTCTCCAACGGCACGAGGTCGAATGGAGGTACCGCGCCACCCCTGCGGCGATCAGCGACCTGGTTGCCTCGCGTAGCTATGTGATCACCCTTGCTCCGCCACAACGTGATGTCCTTCTTGCCGACGTGCGTCGGCTCGTCGAGACGCACCCCAGCCTCGCGGGCGCAGAGGACATCTGGATCCCGTACGTGACCGAGTGCTACAGGGCGGATCTCCTGGCGACCTGACCTGGAGACGGTCGCCACCGAGGGCGAGGTCGGCGGTGGACGGGCCGCCAGACGCCGTGCCATAAGATTCGGTGATGCGATTCGACCAGTTCACCATCGCGTTGCTCATCCTCCGCGACGACGCACCACAGCTTGATGATCCGGCAGAGGCTGCGCTCCAGGACGCGCATCTGGCGCATCTTGCCGACCTCCACGACAGCGGTCATCTGCTTGCCGCAGGCCCTCTTGTCGGTGGTCCCGACAGCAGGTATCGGGGACTGAGCATCCTCAACGTCGACCCCGAGCGCGCCCGAGCCTTGAAGGAGGAGGACCCGGCGGTCCGGGCAGGCCGCTATTCCGTGGTTGTCGCCCCCTGGATGGTGCCAGGCGGCGCCATCAGCTTCGGTCCAGCTCACTTGCCTCGTTCACAGGTGGAAGCCGCGGGCAAGTGACCTACCAAGTGGACGCCCTGGCCGAGGACGATTGGGCCGTCCTGCGCAGCATCAGGCTGGAGGCGCTCGCGGATGCCCCGACCGCATTCGGCAGCACCCTCGCGACTGAGCAGGAGTTCTCTGAAGAGCGCTGGCGCGAGCGAGCCGGCGGATCGGCGGGAGCTCGGTTCTTCGTTGCCTGGCGCAACGACGCCGCGGTTGGTATCGCGGGCGTCTTCGACGAGAGCGATGGCACTGCCCAGATGGTCAGCGTGTGGGTGCACCCCCAGCATCGGGGTCGTGGGGTTGCTAGCCAGCTGACATCCGCTGCCCTGCGCTTTGCCGCCGCCCAAGGCTTCGCCATCATCCGCCTGTGGGTCACCGATGGAAACGTCATTGCGCGCACCCTGTACGAACGCTTGGGCTTCACGCTGACGGGCAAACGGGAGCCCCTCCCCTCGCATCCCTCACTCGACGAGCACGAGTTGCAGCTGGTGCTCACCGGCGACGCGCATGCAAGCGCCCTCGAGGAGTAAATCACCCGGCTGGGTGATGCTCGGGGCAACGCTGTGGCTGCGACACTAGCCGGGCATGACCGACGAGGATGAGGCGGCTGCCGAGACTGCCGTGGCCCAGATCGGAAAGTCCCCGGCGCAGATCCGGCGCGCGATCGACTGCGTTCCGGCGGGTCAGCCGTTCAGCACAGTCAGCTCGAGCCGCCTGGCCGGCACCGCGTAAGAGCCGCGGAAGGTCAACGTGCGCGGCGAACACGCAGTCAGCGTCAACCGGCCCGCAGAAGTGGTGTTCGAGTACATCGCTGACGGAACCAACAACCCCACCTGGCGCACCTCGGTCGTCGAGGTGTCGCTGCACAGCGGCACGCGGGGCGAGGGCACCGTCTGGCGCCAGGTGGTACGCGGACCGGCCGGCAAAGAGGCCGACGCCGACTACCGGGTCACGCGGTGCGAGCCCCCGAGCGCGTACGGTGTCGAGATCATCGCCGGGCCCGTGCGCGGCACGGCCCTGTACACGCTCGCACCGGGCGATGACGGTGAGACCTTGGTCACCCTCACAGTGGTCCTGAAACCCCGCGGCGCGATGCGCATTCTTACCGGCTTCATGCTCCGGCAGCTCGTCGAGGACCTGGACAGCCTGGATCGTCTGCGCGACCTGCTCAACTCCCGGGGCGGGAACGGCAGCCAGGGGTCACTCTGAGGTGGGCTCCATCAACTCGATCCGATTGCCGAACGGATCGTCGACATAGACCCGCTCGTAGCCGGCGAGTGGCTCGTCGCTGGCGACCAGGACGCCCGCTGCGGCGAGCCCGGTCACCAAGGTGCGCAACCCGTCGACGATGAGCGCCGGGTGCGCCTTCTTGGCTGCACGGAAATCCGGGTCGACGCCGAGGTGGATCCTCACATGCTCCGACTCGAACCAGCAGCCTCCGCGGCTGGCGAGGTGCGCGGGTTTGGCGACGCGCGGGATGCCGAGGAGGGTCGCGTAGAACGCCGTCGCCTGCTCCTCGCCACCGGCAGGCATGGCAAGCTGGACGTGGTCGATGGAGCGGACCGTCATGCCTCCATGGTGCCTGAGGGCTCGCGGCAAGGGCGCACGCTGCGCTTGACAACCTGGCGAGGGAGCCGACACCTTCGGGACATGCCAGTGCGCGTCGGGCAGCCTGCGTGAGGCGCGCTGCGAAGAGGGGGCGTCGCGTCTCGGCGATGCTGGTGCCGCCGCTGCTTCGCGAGCAGACCTTCCGCCGGTACTGGACCGGGCAGACGATCTCCCTGTTCGGCGACCAGGTCAGCGTCCTCGCCCTGCCGCTCACCGCCATCCTTGTGCTCCACGCCGGGGCCGCTGAGACGGGGTACCTCACCGCGGCCGGGCTCGCACCCAGCCTGCTGTTCTCCGTCGTAGCTGGGGGTTGGGTCGACCGCAAAGGGCGGCGACGTCAGGTGATGCTCACCGCCGACGTCGTCCGCGCTCTGCTGCTGGCGAGCGTTCCGCTGGTGTACCTCGCCGGCGCGCTCACCCTCGCTCAGCTGTACGCGGTCGCCTTCCTGGTGGGCTGCGCGAGCGTTCTCTTCAACGTGGCGCAGAGCACCGTCTTCGCCTCCATCGTCGAACCGGCGGAGTACGTCGACGCGAACTCGCTCATCCACGGCAGCCGCGCCCTCTCCTTTGTCGGGGGGCAGAGCGCGGGCGGAATCCTCGTACAGCTGGTATCGGCTCCGGGCGCTATCGCGCTCGACGCTCTCTCGT
>JALZAG010000261.1 GCA_030948445.1 Candidatus Dormiibacterota bacterium | reverse complement strand
CAACAGCGCTGAGGTCGCCGCACTCGCCGGGCGCGCCGCGGAGATCCGTGGCGTCGAGGCCATCGACGGCGGCGCCGACGCGGGCGATCTCGCCGTCGCTGCGGCACGTGCCCTCCGATGCGTCGTGGCCGTGACCGGGCCGGTGGACGCAGTCAGTGACGGGGACACGACGCTGCGTGTCGCCAATGGCGACCCTCTGCTGGCCACGGTGACCGGCACCGGTTGCATCGCCAGCGCATTGACCGGGTGCTTCGCAGCCGTGAACCGCGACGATCCGCTCGCGGCGGCCACGGAGGCGCTCGTGGCGCTCGGTGTCGCCGGAGAGGATGCGGCCTCTGGCAGCCGCGGACCGGGCAGCTTCCACGTCGCCCTGTACGACGCCCTGTATGCGCTCTCACCCGACTCCATCGACGGCCGCGCGCGGGTGAGCGTGCAGTGAGGCTGCACGCGATCGTCGACAGCGTGGAGGTCGCCGAGGCGGCCGTCGCCGGGGGCGCCACGGTCGTGCAGGTGCGCCTCAAGGATGCCGGCACCGTGGCGCGCGCCGCGATGGGCCGGCGCCTCCGTCAGCTTCCGGTCATCCTTGTCATCAACGACGACGTCGAGGCAGCCCTGCGCTGTCACGCGGACGGTGTTCACCTCGGTCAGACCGACCGTGGTATCGAGCGTGCGCTGGCTGAAGGCCTCCTGTTGGGGGTGAGCGTTGCCAACGTGGAGCAGGCTGAGGAGGCGCAGGGGCTCGGCGCCACCTACCTCGGGGCGGGGCCGGTGTGGCGCACTCCGAGCAAAACCGACGCGGCGGCACCGATCGGACTGGACGGACTGCGACAGGTCTGCGCGGCGGTTCGCGTGCCCGTGGTGGCGATCGGAGGAGTCGACGCCAGCAACGCCGCGTCGTGCATCGAGGCCGGGGCCGCGGGCGTCGCGGTGGTACGCGCCGCGGACGACGCGGCGAGCGTCCTCGCGGTTGTCGACGGCGCGCTGGCCTCCAGCGCGCGCCACTGACCGCGGATCCACACCGCATGGCGGCGTCTGCGGTCGACGAGGCGGAGAGCGGTGTCCTGGTCCGCGAGGGTGAATATGGCGCGAGTGTCGCGGCCATCGAGCCCGGCGGCATCGAGTACATCCCCCATAACGAGCGCCACGGGACCCCCATCCAGCTGTTCTGGACCTGGATGTCGCCGAACTTCGAGTTCGCCACGGTCTACGTCGGGGTGCTGCCGATCGTCCTGTTCGGCGGCGGCTTCTGGCTGACCGTCGTCGGGCTGCTCCTGGGGACGGCGCTGGGAGCGGTCACCCACGGGTGGCTCTCGACGTTCGGGCCGCGCTACGGCGTCCCCCAGCTGATCCAGAGCCGGGGCGCCTTCGGGTTTGTCGGCAACCTGCTCCCCGCGTTTCTCAACGCGATCACGTCGGGAGCGGGATGGGTCGCCGTCAACTCCGTCAGCGGTGCCTTTGCGGTGCAGACATTCTTCCACCACGTGGGCTGGAGCGTGCCATCGTTCTGGCTGGCGCTCGCGGTGGTGGTGACCATCGAGGTGGCGATCGCGTTCATCGGGTACAACATGGTCCACCAGTTCGAGCGGGTGATCTTCCCGTTCCTGGGTGTCGTGTTCGCCGCCTGCTGCCTGTACATCTTCGGACACACCAACCCCGCGCTCGGTTTCAACCCCGCGGCGCCCGCGGCCGCGGGCGGCCAGCTCGGCGCCTTCGTCCTCGCGGTGTTCTTCGCGTACGCCTACGCAGTGAGCTGGAACCCATACGGCGCCGACTACGCGCGCTATCTGCCGGCGACCAGCTCGCCGCGTCGCGTGGCCGTTGCCGCCGGGCTCGGCATCCTCATCTCGTGCGCCGTCCTCGAGGTGGCGGGCGCGGGGCTGGCCACAGTGGCGGGGACATCGTGGGGAGCAAGCGACGTGCCCACCGACCAGTTCGTCAAGCCGCTGCCCGACGCACTCGGGCTGATCGCGACCGTCGCCATCGCGCTCGGCGCTATCGCTGCCAACGTGCTCAACCTCTACAGCGCGGCGATGTCATTCCTGACCCTCGGCATCAGGATGACGCTGCGCCGGCGCCGGGCCGTCGTCGCCGTCGCCTTCGGCGCAGTCGGCTTCTGCGTCGGTCTCACGGGCAGCGCCGCCCCCGGCAGCAAGTACGAGGCGTTCCTCTTCTTCAACACCTACTGGATCGTGCCGTTCATCGCGGTGGTGCTCACCGACTGGACGGTGCGACGGGGCCGCTACCGCGGGGCGATGTTCTTCAGCTCCCGCCACCGGCCCTGGAAGGGGGTGGTCGCCATGCTCGCCGGGATCGCGGCCTCATTCCCCTTCTGGAACCAGACGCTCTTCGTCGGCGTGGTGCCATCGAACGCACCGCAGTTCGGCGACATCAGCTTCCTGGTGGGCATGGTTGTCACCGTCGTCGTCTACCTCGCCCTGCGCCCGCTGCAGGTCAGCGGAGTTCGCGGCGGGGCAACAGCTCCCAGCTGACTACAGCTCGAGGCGAGCTCGGGCGGCGCGCAGCCGGCGCACCGACACCTCTGCCCCAAGCATCGCCATGGCGTCGAACACTGGGACACCCTGGGCGCGTCCGAGGATGGCGATGTAGAGCACCCGGAATCCGTCTCGGGCCTTGACGCCGCGGCTGTCGAGCATCGCGGACAGGCGCTCACGCATGGCGGTGACGTCCTCGAGGCTGCCGCGCTCCACCTCAGCGCAGGCCTCGTCCAGCAGGGCGATGGCGGTGTCCTTGTCCACCTTGCGCGGCGGGAAGACCACGTCGTCGTCCCACGGCGCGTCCCCCAGCAGCGGTGCCGCCAGCGCGGTGGCGTCACTCATCAGGACGATGCGCTCCTGGAGCAGCGGCAC
>JALZAG010000178.1 GCA_030948445.1 Candidatus Dormiibacterota bacterium | reverse complement strand
CTCCATCACGGTTATCAACTCCTCCTCAGGCCCTGGTCGGGGTGGGCCGGGTTACGGGCAGACCCTCCACGGGGATCGCGATTGCCATTGTGGCGCAACCGTCTCGGGGGAAGTCCAATCGAAGCTGATGGGCCGTCCTGAACGCGGTGGTACAGTCGGCGCCGTCGACTGCGATGCTGCATCGCGCCTTGTGGCCGCGACGGACTGGAGGTTGGGATGACGGGTCGCTGGCCTGCGCTCGTCATCGCTGCCGCAGCGACTGCCGTTGCGGTCTGCGCCTGCGCCTCATCGCCGAGCGGAGGTGCGAGTGCCACGCCCACCGCAGTCGCGCTCGACCACTGCCTTGTCGGCACGTGGAAGAGCTCGACCATCAGCGGAGGCATCACCATCGCCGGGGCGCGCGTCACGCTGTCGGGCGGCGCGGGTGAGGTTCTGACGATCAGCGCGTCGGGGACCCTCGGCACCGATGACACCCACACAGCTCCGCTCTCCGGCGCAGCCCCCGACGGTACCGCGTACAAGCTGGTTCAATCCGGGACTGCATTCGGCAGCATCAGCGCGACGGCCGGGCGCATCGCTGTGAAGCTGAACCAGCCGACCCAGCTCACCGTGTCGCTGTACCGCAACGGCACTCTGCTGCAGACCCAGCACCCTGGTTCGGCGACGGACTCCTACGCGTGCGCGGCGGGGTCGTCGCTGGTGATCACCGGCGCTGGTGGCACGGTCAGCACGTACTCGCCGGGCTGATCGCGGGGGGGCTCGGACACGGTGGCGCGGCCCGTGCCATCATCCCCGCCCATGCGTGCGCAGCGGTTCGAATCCCTGGACGGCCCCGAGAGTCTTCGCGCCGCCGATCTCCCGGTGCCAGACGCCAACGGCCAGCTACTCATCGACGTCGCCGCCGCCGGGGTGAGCTTCCCGGAGGTGCTGATGAGCCGCGGGCTGTACCAGATGAAACCGCCGTTGCCCTTCGTGCCCGGCGTCGAGGTCACTGGCACGGTGCGCGAGGCACCGCCCGAAAGCGGGTTCGCGGTGGGGGACAGGGTGATGGGGGTCACCATGCTGGGTGGCTTTGCCGAGGTCGCGGTGGCGCCCCCGGGACTCACCTGTCCGCTGCCAGAGCAGTTCAGCTTCGAGCAAGGCGGTGGGTTCATCCTCAACTACCACACCGTCCACTTCGGGCTGACGAGGCGAGCGGCGCTGCAGCCCGGGGAGACGATCGTGGTCCACGGCGCCGCCGGGGGGATCGGCACCGCCGCCATCCAGGTGGCCAAGAGCCTCGGTGCTGAGGTGGTCGCCGTGACCAGCAGCCCGGAGAAGGCGGGGGTGGCGCGCACCGCGGGCGCCCACCGCGTGGTCGACAGCAACGGCGACTGGCCCGCTGAGCTGCGCTCGCTGAATAACGGCAAGGGCGCCAACGTGATCCTCGATCCTGTCGGCGGCGATCGCTTCGACGAGAGCCTGCGCTGCCTCGCGCCGGGCGGCCGGCTGATGGTGGTGGGGTTCACCGAAGGCCGCATCCCCTCGGTTGCGGCGAACCGGCTGTTGCTCCGCAACATCTCCGTGGTCGGGGTGGGCTGGGGTGCGTGGCTGGGCTCCGATCCCGGCCTCTTCGCCACCACCGTCGCCGAGCTGGCGCCGATGATCGAGAGCGGTGACGTCTCTCCCGTGGTCGGGGCCGCGTTTGCGCTGGACGACGCCGTCTCAGCGCTCCGTCTCATCGATGAGCGCCGCGCCACCGGCAAGGTCGTCGTCACCGTCTGACGGCGAACCACCAGGGGCATCGGCTCACTGACGGTCCGTCCGAAAACCGCCAGCGGAGGCTTCGCGGCAACCCCCATGCTGCGGTCATGCACGAGGACTTCGAGGCCTGCTACCGGGCTATCGGCAGTCGCGACGCCCGCTTCGACGGCCGGTTCTTCACCGCAGTCACCAGTACCGGGATCTACTGCCGTCCAATCTGTCCCGCCCAGACCCCCAAGAGGGCCAACGTCCGCTTCTACGCCAGCGCGGCCGCGGCGGAGGCGGCCGGCTTCCGCGCCTGCCTGCGGTGTCGACCCCACCTCGCGCCCGGCGGCGTCGAGCCCGCCGGGAGTGACCGGGTCGCCGACCGCGCGCTGCGCCTGATCGCCTCCGGGGCCGCCGACGGTGGAGCCGGTGTCGCTGCGGTGGCGCGCCGTCTCGAGGTGAGCGAACGTCACCTCCACCGCGTGCTCTGCGAGGCCGTCGGGGCCGGGCCACTGACGCTCGCTCGCATGCGCCGCCTGCAGACTGCGCGAACCCTGATCGAGCAGACCGGGATTCCGATCACCGACGTCGCCTTCACCGCCGGGTACTCGTCGTTGCGGCAGTTCAACAGCGAGGTGCTCTCCGGCACCGGGCGCGCTCCCACTGCGCTGCGCCGTCGCGGCGCCGCCGGCCACGATGGCGAAGGCGCGCTGGTGCTTCGCCTCGGAGTGCGGCCGCCCTTCGATGGCGCCGCCCTCCTCCGGTTCTTCGCCGCGCGCGCTGTCTGCGGGGTCGAGGTGTGCTCACCGACCACCCTGACCCGGTCCGTCGCGCTTGCCCATGGCGCCGCAGTCGTCGAGCTCGAGCCCCAGGCGGCGCAGCTGGTGGTGCGGTTGTGGCTCGACGACGTCCGCGACCTCGGCGCCGCCGTCGAGCGCTGCCGCCGCCTCTTCGATGTCGACGCCGACCCCCAGGCCATCGCCAGCGTCCTCTGCGCCGACCCGCTCCTGGCGCCGCTGGTCGCCTGCCAGCCGGGATTGAGAGTGCCCGGTTGCGTCGACGCCGAGGAGATCGCGGTTCGCGCCGTTCTCGGCCAGCAGGTCTCCGTCGCCCGTGCCACCGGGCTGGCGTCGCGGCTCACCGAGCAGCTGGGCGAGCCGGTGCCGCGACCCCGGCACGGTGTGACCCGGTTGTTCCCGACGTCGGTCGCCATCGCCGACGCCGACCTCGCCGGTCTCGGTCTCACCACCGAACGGGCGGGGACGCTCCGGCGACTCGCCGCGGCCCTTGCCGGTGGCGACATCGACCTCGGGGCGGGCTGTGACCGCCGTGAGGTGGTGGCCCAGCTGCAGGCGATCCGCGGTATCGGCGAATGGACTGCGACGTACATCGCCATGCGTGCGCTGCGCGACCCCGACGCCTTCCCCGCCGGCGACCTCGGGCTTCGCCAGTCGTTCGCTCGCATCGGCGGTGGGGACGCAGCCAGCCTGCGCGAACGCGCCCAGAGGTGGCGCCCGTGGCGCGCCTACGCGACCGTCCAACTCTGGAATCACCTGTCACTACCCGCATCGACCAGGGAGGCGCAGTCATGACTCTTCTCAACACCACAGTGGACACACCATTTGGGGACATGTCGTTGATCGGCACGGAGGAATGCCTGCATGTCGCCTCGTTCAACGCGGACCTCGACGAGTTGCGTGACCGCCTCGCTCCGGCGCTGCGCGGCCAGCCGATTCGCCGCGGCGAGACGCCGGCGTCGGCTGCTCTGCGCAGGTACTTCGCCGGCGACGTCACAGCCCTCGACGAGGTCGACGTAAGCCAGCCGGGCGGGCCGTTTCACACCAGGGTGTGGGCGGCGATGCGGGCCGTCAGGCCGGGGACGACCGTCAGCTACGGCGAGCTGGCGGCGCGAGCCGGCGAACCGCGGGCGGTGCGTGCCGCCGGGTCGGCGTGCGCGCGCAATGCCATCTGCCTCTTCGTGCCCTGTCACCGCATTGTCCGCAGCGACGGCGGCCTGGGCGGGTACTACTACGGGCTGGCCACCAAGCAGCGCCTCCTCGAGCACGAACGGGTCACCGAACGTTGACGACCGGCCCGGGAAAGGCTCGGGGCGCGTAGGATCGGAGGCAGAACCGCAGCCAAATCCGTCACCCTGTAGGTGGAAGGGACGCGCACTGCGCGGATTTGGGTCGGGGAACGGAGAGAGCATGCCAACTGCGACGCTGACGCCAACGCGCGCCACGGGAGCCGCGGTCGACCCCCTCGTGGTCGCCGCCGAGGGCCTCATCGTGCGGGGCAAGGAGCACGGGGAGATCCCGGCCGATGACATCATCGCCGCCTTTCCCGACCTGGAGCTCGAGCCGGACGCGCTGGAGCGACTGTTCGACTCCTTCCGTCAGATGGGCATCGCCATCGCCGGCGAGGCCGACGCCAACGCCGACGAGGAGGAGGACACCCCGGCGCTGGTCGATGTCAGCACCGCCGTCTCGCTCGACGACCCGGTCCGCATGTACCTGCGCGAGATCGGCGAGGTGGCGCTGCTCACCAAGGAGCAGGAAGTTCTCTACGCCCAGCGCATCGAGGCCGGCGATGACGACGCCAAGCACCTGCTCGCCGCGGCCAACCTGCGGCTTGTGGTCAGCATTGCCAAGAAGTACTTCGGTCGCGGCATGCCGTTCCTCGACCTCATCCAGGAGGGCAACCTCGGCCTGCTCCGCGCCGTCGACAAGTTCGACTACCACCGCGGCTACAAGTTCTCGACGTACGCCACGTGGTGGATCCGCCAGGCGATCACCCGCGCCATCGCCGACCAGGCGCGCACCATCCGCATCCCCGTCCACATGGTGGAGCTCGTCAACCGCCAGGCGCGGGTGGCGCGCCGGCTGGTCCAGGAGCTCGGTCGCGAACCGGATGACGAGGAGATCGCCGAGGAGCTCGGACTGACTCCTGAGCGGGTCAAGGAGATCCGCCGCGTCGCCCAGGACCCGGTCTCGTTGGAGACGCCAGTCGGTGATGACGGCGACGCCGAGCTCGGTGAGCTGATCGAGGACACCGGGGCGATCCGCCCCCAGGACGCCGCCGCCAGCACCATGCTCGGGGTCGAGGTCGAGGACATCCTCGACACGCTCACCCCGCGTGAGCGGCGCGTCATCCAGCTCCGCTTCGGCCTCGTCGACGGCCATCCCCGCACCCTCGACGAGGTGGGGCGCCGCTTCGGGGTGACTCGCGAGCGCATTCGCCAGATCGAGGCCAAGGCGCTGCGCAAGATGCGCCACCCGTCGCGCAGCCGCCGTCTCGCCGACTTCCTCGACTGAGCCCGTCCGCCCACCGCGGCGTGTACGCGCGTCTACACTTTCGCCCGACGGGGCCCCGCCCCTGTGGAGGGAGATTGACATGGCCTCAGTCCGCGACGACGTGATCCCCACGCTGGAGAAGAGCTCGCTCTTCGCCGGCCTGTCACGGGATCAGATCCGCACTGCCGCCGAGCGCTTCGACGACTCGACGTACCTGGAAGGTCACGGCGTGCTCACCGAGGGGCTGTCCGGCCCCGACTTCTTCATCATCCTCGAGGGCGAGGCCGACGTCATCGTTGATGGCGCGGTGGTGCATCACCTCGGGTCCGGTGACTTCTTCGGCGAGGTCGCCGCGCTCGACGGCAAGCAACGCACCGCCACCATCAAGGCGACCACGCGCTTGCGCTGCCTGACGCTCGGCGACGGCAGCTTCCGGCAGTTCCTCATCGAGAACCCGGTCATCGCGGTCAATCTCCTGCCGGAGATCGTTCGCCGATTCCGCTCGGTGTCCGCGCAGCCGTAGCTCGGCGCCACAGCCGATCCTGGCCGCCCGACCGCCACGACCGCAGTGGTAGATTGTCCGCACCGGGGTGCCCCGCGCGGGGCTGAGATCACACCCGTGAACCTGATCTGGGTCATGCCAGCGTAGGGAGTCGGATGACACGCACCGCACGCGCTCTCACCATCGCCTCGTCCGACTCCGGTGGTGGCGCGGGCATCCAGGCAGACCTCCGGGCGTTCGCCGCCGCGGGCTGCCATGGCAGCAGCGCCATCGTGGCGCTGACTGCGCAGAACACGCGCGAGGTCACCGCGATCCATGCCGTTCCCGCTGACTTCGTGGTCGCGCAGATCGAGGCTGTGTTCGACGATATCGGCGTCGATGCGGTCAAGACGGGAATGCTTCTGTCGGCGGAGATCATCGAGGTCGTTGCCGCCTCGCTCGCTGGCCGCCACCTGCCCCTCGTGGTCGACCCGGTGATGGTCGCCAGCTCCGGCGCGCGGCTGCTCGAGGAGGACGCGGTCGCGGTGATGGTGTCGCGGCTGTTCCCGCTGGCGACGGTGATCACGCCGAACCTGCCTGAGGCCGAGATGCTCACCGGCACGACCGGTAGCCGCCGCGAGCTTGCCGAGCGCCTCTGCGGCATGGGCGCAGCGGCGGTCATCGTCACCGGCGGCCACGGTAGTCAGCCTGTCGACCACCTCTTCGATGGGCGTGACCACGTCGAGATCCCGGTGCCGCGCCACAGGGTGGCGGCGACGCACGGAGCGGGATGCACGCACTCGGCCACGCTCGCCGCGCTGCTCGCGCAGCGATGGCCGCTGCGGGAGGCGGCGCGGACAGCCGCGGAGGTCGCCGCGCGAGCTGTGGGGTGCGGCCTCACGGACATCGGGGCCGGCGACGGTCCGGTGGACGTCCTCGACGTGCGCAGTCGAGCGCGTCCCGCGCCCGCG
>JALZAG010000175.1 GCA_030948445.1 Candidatus Dormiibacterota bacterium | reverse complement strand
CGCTCCTCGAGCATCTCCCAGGTGTCCTTCACGAGCTTGGAGATGTGCGTGGCCTCGTTGCCGCGGCGCGCCTGGCTGATCGCGAAGATGCGCTGTTCCGCGGACTCGATGGCGTCGACGGCAGTGACCGCGTTGTCGAATCCCAGCTTGGTCACCTCGCCGCCGGCGCTGATGAGACGGCGCCGCAACGCGTGGTTGAGCACGATGTCTGCCCAGTGACGCACCGACGCCGCGGTGGGCACCTCGAGCGTCAACTCGGAGATGTAGTCGAGCCCCCCCGCGCGACCGATGCCGGGGCCACGTTCGAGCTGCGACTGCAGGGTGAGCTCATCGATAGGATCGCCGCGGTCGGCCAGCGCGGTGGCCGCACGGTAGATGTGGGCGTGGCGCTCGGCGTAGAAGTCCTCCGGTTCGAGCACGTCGCGGATCTCCGCGATGGCGACCGGGTCGATCATCAGTGAGCCGAGCACCGCACGCTCGGCGCCCAGGTCATTGGGCGGTACCCGTCCGGACGTGAGTGTCCCGGTGAGGTTGACCGCGACGTCGGAGGTGGGTTGCGAGGTCACTGCGTGGCGACGACGACGCGCAGTGTCTCTATGACCTCCGTGTGGAGCTGGACGGTCACCTCGTGCGGACCGAGGGATTTGATCGGAGGTTCGACCTCGATCTTGCGCTTGTCGATGTCGAGGCCGGCCTCACGCTTCAACTGGGTGGCGATGTCGGCATTGGTGACCGAGCCGAACAGGCGGCCGCCCTCGCCGGTCTTGGCGTAGATGGTGACGGTCAGCTTCTTGAGTCGCGCGGCCGCCTCGCGGGCCTCGGTCAGCGCCTTCTCGACGCGACGGCGGGTGGCCTCCTCGCGCTGCTTGATCTGCTCGACTGCGCGATCGTCGGCGACGACCGCGAGTCGCTTGGGGAGAAGGTAGTTGCGGGCGTAGCCGGGGGAGACCTCCTTGACGTCACCAGCCTTGGCTGTGCCCTGCACCTCTTTGACAAACAGCACCTTCACGCGCCAACCCCCGATTGCTTGGCCGGTGGTGACGCCGGCTCACTGTCGTACACCTGGTGACCTGCGGCGGTGTCGTTGTGCTCGAAGCGGCGCGCGATCATCGTGGCGATGCGCTCGCCGCCGCGCAGATCGTCGTCGAACACGCTGCGGCCCTCGAGGATCTGCTGCTCGATGTCGGCGACGACGTCGTCCGGACAGGCCGCGATGAACAGGCGCAACGCCAGCAGCGAGAGCGCCAGCATGTCGAGCTCGCCAACCACGGGGATGGCCGCCGGTAGATCGATGAAGGGAGTGACGATCACCCCGATGCCGGCGCCAAATGCGATCTTGATGCGCGCCGGGACGCGCGCATCGCGCATCAGGCAGTAGGCGAGCCGCACCTGGCGCGGGAGGTCGACGGCGAGGCGCTTGAAGAAGCGCAGTCGGTTCAACATGGAGGGCGTAGTCTAGGCCGGCAGCCGCGCCACCTGTGAGTCGTTCAGCCCTCGAACAGGTCCCCGTGCTGCTCGAGCCAGCGCCGCGCCGCAGGTGCGTCACCCGGCGGGATCGCACCGTCGATCACGGCCTCCTCGACGGCCCGCTGGGCCCGGCCCACCCACGGCCCGGGCGGCCGCCCGCCCGACATCCGGACGATCTCGTTGCCGTCGATCGGAGCACGCAGGTGCGACACCGCCCCGTCGACGTCGAGCCGCAGCATCCGCTGTTCGAGCTCCTCGATTGCGTCGGTGTCCGGATAGGACGAGGCGCGCGTGTCTGCCCGTGCCAGGTCGAGCAGGCGCTCGCGCTGGTCGCCGATGTCGCGCACCAGGCGGCGCACCGCCGCATCACCCCACTGGTGCGGCTGGTACTGGATGGGGCGGAGGTGATGACGCACCAGGAGCGCGGTGGCGGCGATCTCATCGTTGCTGCAGCGCAGGCGGGTGAGCAGGTCTGTCGCAATGGCCGCGCCGACGCCGGGGTGGTCATAGAAGGTGTGCTTGCCCTCGGCGTCGACCACGTGGGTGGGCGGTTTGCCCACGTCGTGCAGCAGCGCGGACAGCCGCGTCACCAGGTCCGGTGCAACCCTGGCGACTGTGTGGGCGGTGTGGTCGAAGACATCGTAGATGTGGAAACCGCCCTGCTCCACACCGACCATAGCCTCGAGCTCGGGCAACCAGACGGCCAGCAGGCCACCGTCACGAAGCAGCTCGAGGCCGGCGCGGGGATGGTCGGAGACCAGGAGTCGACGGAGCTCGGCAGCCACGCGCTCCGCGCTGAGGATGCTTGAGCGCGGCGCCATCCGGCTCATCGCAGCCGTCAGCCCCGGGGCGGTGGTGAAGCCGAGCTGGGCGGCGAAGCGGGCGGCGCGGAACATGCGCAGCGGGTCCTCGCTGAAGGTCTGCTCGGGATCGAGCGGGGTCCGCAGCACTCGGTGCTGCAGGTCATCGAGGCCGCGCCCGGTCACGTCAATGACATGGCCGTCCAGCGTCTGGCAGAGCGCGTTGACGGTGAAGTCGCGCCGCCAGATGTCCTCCTCCAGCGTGCCCGGGCGCACGTCGGGTTTGCGTGAAGCGGCGTCGTAGCTCTCCGCGCGCGCCCGCACCACCTCGACCACGAAGCCGCCGCCGCGGATCTGTCCGGTCCCGAAACGCTCGAACCGCTGCGGCGGCGCCCACCCGAAGCGCGTGGCCACCTCATCGAGGATGCGCGTGCCGTCGTCGCCGACGGCGAGCAGGTCGATGTCTTTGCCGCCGCGCCCGAGCAGCCGGTCGCGCACGAAGCCACCGACAAGGTACGTCTCGATCCCAGCGCTCGCGGCGGCCTCGGCGATTGCCTCGATGAGACGCTCGTCGGTGAGCGGGAGCGGGTGGTCGTGGAGCTCGACGGTCATGCCACGCCGACCCCGAGGATTCCGGTCACCCCGGTGCTCCCGCGCCGCAGCAGCGCCGCCGCGGTGACGGCGGCGATCAGCGCGCACACCGCGGCGCCGATGAAGATGACGTGGAGCTCGTCGACGGCCGCGCCCGTGGCCAGGGTGTTGTACGCGGCGCAGTTGAGCGGCGACGTCGGGCAGAGGCGGGCGGGGTCGGGCAGCATCGCCTGCACACTGTAGAAGCGGTGCAGCCCGATCGCGGTGAGCAGCGACAGGCCGGCGAGCATGCCCACCATCCGCGCGGCCACCGTCAGCGATGCCGCCACGCCGTGGAGACGCTGCGGGACGGCGCCGAGGATGGCGGCGGTGACGGGCACGATCGACAGCCCGAAGCCAAGCCCGCAACCCACCAGCACTAGGTCGGTTGCGTGCAGCCACTTGACGCCGGCGAGGCTGTCAGCGAGCGCGGTGGCCGACCAACCGGACATGAGCACGAACATCAGCGCGGTGAGCAGCATGCCCGCGCCTGCCACCAGCCGGTACCCCGCCCTTCCCACCAGCAGACCGCCGAGCACCGCCCCGACCGGCACCGCCACCAGCAGGCGGGCCAGCACCAGCGCGGCCGCGACCTGCGAATCGGGATCGACGGTGGCGCGGGCGAACACCGGAATGTCGACGAGCGCAGCCATCAGCGCCGCACCCACGGCGAGGTTGGTGATCAGCGAGCCCGCCGCGGCGCGGTCGCGCAGCGCGCGGAGATCGACCAGCGGTTGCGCTGTGTGCAGCTCGCGCACCACGAAGAGCGCGGCGAGGATGGCCGCCGCCGGCAGCACCACCGGTGCCGAATCCCCGACCACGCCTCGCTGCGGATCGGCGCTGGCGAAGGCGACGATGATGCAACCCAGCACCAGCGCAACCAGCACCGCGCCGAGCCAGTCCACCTGGCGCAGGCCGGCTCGGAGGTCCCGGAGTGGAAGCATCGGCCGGACCGTTGCACCGACTGTCAGTTCGCGCGCCACGAAAGCGAGTGCGCTGATCAGGGCCACGAGCGCGATCGGGGAACTGGGGCTGATGCTGCTGAGCAGCGGCGTGAACGCGGTCCCCACGGTGACGTTGTCGGCGAGGGCCGGCGGCGCGGCGACGGCGAGCACTGTCGCGGCTGCGCACAGCAGCGCCAGGACGCGCCCCAGCGTGTCCGCACGCAGGCGCGAGGTGCCGGTGTTCGGTTGGCGCGGGGCGCGGATGCCGGCGGCGATCAGCGCTGCCAGCGGCATGTTGACGTAGAAGATGGCGCGCCACGTGCTCGCCGCGGTGAGGAGCGCGCCGTAGAGGGGACCGACGACGCTGCCGAACTCCTGCACTGCTCCCACCACACCGAGGGGAACGCCGCGGCGCTGCGCCGGCCATAGGTCGGCGACCAGTGCCAGGGTCACGGGCACCAGCCCGCCACCGCCGGCTCCCTGCAGCGCGCGCCCCACCACCACCGCCCCGAGCGTGTTCGCCGACGCGGTGAGCAGTGATCCGCCGGCAAACAGCAGCAGGCATCCCATCAGCACCGGGGAGCGTCCGTACAGGTCCGACAGACGTCCCAGCAGCGGCAGCACGGCGACGTACCCCACCAGGAAACCGCTGATGATCGGCGTTGCCTGCTGCAGGTGGGCCAGGTCCACGCCCACCGAGCTCATGATCGCGGGCAGCGCGATCACCACCACGTAGGTGTCAGCCGCGCCGAGCAGGACGCCGGCGCTGGCAAAGCCAAGCCGGAGGCGGGCCCCGCGCGGCGCCGGCCCGACGGCGCCGGCCACTCAGCCGGCCGGTGGCGTGATTGTCACGTTGGCGCCATACTTGTCAAGAACGACAGTGAACGTGCTGTTGTGCGCCTTGTCGAAGAAAGGGCCGACCAGCGCGACCCGACGCAGCTGGTGGGTGCTGGCGTTGACCCCGACGGTCGCCTGTACCGACTGCGACGCGTCGGCGCTGGTGAGCAGCTTGGCGACCAGCGTTCCCGGGATCGAGCAGCCGATCTCGTCAAGCTGCTCGCCGCTGAGGAGGTCGGCGGTCTGGTTGGTGGCACCGGTGCAGGCGGTGAGCAGGCTCGACAGCCCGTGAGTGGGATCGAGCAGCTGCGCGGGGTCACCGAAGCCGTAGGCGCTTGGATCGGTCTTGTCGTACGACGAGCTGAGCGGGGTCTGGGCGTAGAAGACGCCGCCCGTCGACACGATCTTGACCGTCACCGGAAAGCCACCGGCCACCACGTTGAGGCTCCCCGCAAAGCTGTTTGGCCGGCTGGCGTCGCCCTGCCCGCCGGTGATCAACGTGCCGGTCCCCGTGACACCCTGGCTGGTGAGCGTGAAGTGCACTGTCGGCGCGCCGTCGATGCTGGTCTTGGCGTCCTTGAGCAGCTGGTTGGGATCGGGCGCGGTGGCCCCGGACCCACACGCGGCGACAAGGGCGAGCGACGTGCCGATGACGAGCAGACGGCCGCGGCCAGGCACGCGACTCCTCCCAGGCTGTGTTCTCGCAGGCAGTATAGACACGCATGACTGAGACACCAGGATCGCCGCCTGTCACCGCTCAACAGTTCTTCGACCTCGACATCCGCATCGGCCGCGTGATGGAGTGCGAACCGTTTCCAGAGGCGCGCCAGCCCGCCTACCGGATGCTCATCGACTTCGGCGAGTTGGGACAGCGGCGCTCCTCGGCGAGGCTCACCGACAACTACACACCCGACCAGCTTGTGGGCCGGTTGGTGGTGGGTGTCGTCAACCTACCCCCGCGCCAGATCGGGCCGGTGCGCAGCGAGGTGCTGGTTCTCGGCGCCTACCAGCACGGCAGCGGCGCGGTCACCCTTCTCCGCCCCGACGGAGAGTGCGAGCCGGGCGACCGCGTCGGCTGACGGTGCGCGGTGACGAGCGCCATGCCCACGGGCGCCGATCGGGATCAGTACAGTGCGCGCGGACCAGAGTGGAGAGGGAGAGACCACGTGCCGCAGACCGTCACCAAGGCAACCCGCAGTGCATCGCCCATCCTGCTCGTGCTCGCCGTGCTCTGCTTCCTGCTCCCGTTCGTGGGAGTGTCGTGCAACAGCGCCGGGCTGCAGGGCCTCGCCGGCTCGCTTCCCGGCGGTACCTCCGGGTCGGGACAGTCCGCCTGCCTGTCGGCGATCTCCAACACCGACCTCTACAGCTACAGCGGGGTCAACCTGGCCACCGGCAGCGCTCCCAGCACCGCGAACATCCCGTCGAGCTGTTCGTCCACGACCGGGGGGAAGACCAGCTCCAATGACTCCCCCACCATTGGAGTGCAGCCCCTGCTGATCGTGGCGCTCGTGCTCATCGTGGTGGGCATCCTTGCCACCGTCCTGCGCTCGCCGATGCGCTATGCGGTTGCCCTGGCCGCCTCACTGATCGCTGCCATTGTGGTGATCGCCAACAACAGTGTCGTGCACAACACGGTCAGCGACAAGATCACAGCCTTGGTGAACACGTCCGGCGGCTCCTCGGACATCAACCTGCAGGGCCTCGGCGGTGTGGGCAGCTTCTTCAATATCCACGCCGCCATCGGCTTCACGCTGATTCTCATCGCGCTGTTCCTCGCGGTTGCGGTGAATGCACTCGGGTGGGCGGTCGGCTCGGGCCTGCGCATCGCACCAGCGGGCTCGGGTGCGGCACCGCCGCCGGAGCCTCCCCCGCCTCCGTACGCTTCGGGCTGAGCCTCAGCGCGCGCCGACCGGCTGCGCCACCTCGCGCGCAGGGAGGCCCGCGCAGGCGCGAAGCCGGTTGATGTTGGCGAGGTCAGGCCCGCGGTGCTCCTCGCCGGGCACCTCGATGATCCACGGCACACCGTTGAGCCTGCCGTCCTCGAAGAGATGCCGGAAGGCGTCGATGCCCATCTCGCCCTCGCCGATGTTGGCGTGGCGGTCGACGTTGCTCCCCAGCGGCTTTCGCGAGTCGTTGGCGTGGACCAGCCCCAGCCGGTCGAACCCGACGTCAGCTGCGAATCGGTCCAGGGTCGAGCGCACCTGCTCGGGCGTGCGCACGTCGTAGCCGCTGGCGAACATGTGCTGGGTGTCGAGGCACACACCGACACGGTCGGAGCCGACCGCGGCCACGATGCGCCCGAGCTCCTCGAAGTTGCAGCCGACGCAGCCGCCCGAGCCGGCACTGTTCTCGACGAGAAGAGTCGCCGGCGAGTTGGGAACCGTGTCGAGGACTTCGTGCATGGCGCCGACCACCTGGTCGAGCATGCCGTCGAACCCTGCGCCGAGGTGCGAACCCGGATGGAACACGACACCCGCGGCGTCGAGCTGCTCGGCGAGCTGCATGTAGTGAACCAGCGACCCGATCGACTGGCGCAGCAACTGCTCCTTGGGCGTGGCCAGGTTGATGAGGTAGATGGCGTGCAGGTAGTGCGCGCCCAGGCCGGATGAGGCGTAGCGCTGCGCGTAGGTACGACGCACCTCGTCGTCAAGCCACAGTTGGCGCCACTGTTGCGCTGACGTGGGATGGGTCTGGAACACCTCGGCACCGATGGCGACAGCGTTGTCGACCGCGTTGTGGATGCCACCCCGCGTGGACACGTGCGCGCCGATCAGCATGTGCGCATTGTCGCAAGGGTGCCCGAGGGAGGAACGCAGTTCCCCCTTCGCGCGTCTGTCACGCAGACGACTTCATGTCGTCGGAGGTGACTCCGCTGATGGGGGGTGCCCGAGGGGGGAACACAGTTCCCCCTTCGCTCTCTAGTGGGACAACTGCAGCCACGCGGCGGCGGCCAGGCCCAGCACGATGACCGCGTAGCGCAGCGGCTCCGCGGGGATTCGCCGCGCCGCCACCGCACCGATTCGGCCGCCCACCAGCGTTGACGGCGCCAGCACCAGCGCGAACGCCCAATGGACTGGCGCGAAGAACGCGAAGGCGATCCCCGACACCAGGTTCATGCTCCCCGCCAGCGGCACCTTGGCGGCGTTGAGGCGATGCAGGGTGTCATCGACCGTCACCGCCAGCAACGCGAGCACGATGATGCTGACCGCGGCGCCGAAGTAGCCGCCGTACACCGCGGTGAGGAACATCCCGACGCGCAGCACCCACGTCCGCGAGGCGAGGCGGTCTTCGAGCATGGCGGTGAGGCGGTGCTGCAGAAGGAGCACGACGCAGGCCACCACGATGAGCAGGGGAACGACCCTGTTGAAGGCGCTCGCCGGGGTGGTGAGCAGCAGCGCCGCCCCGGCGGCCGCCCCGACGACGGTGATCGGCAGCAGCTTGAGTAGGCGCTGACCCTGGCCGCGCAGTTCGCGCTGCATCCCGATGGCGCCACCGAGAGCGGCCGGAGCGATGCCCACCGTGTTGGTGACGTTGGCGTCGAGCGGCGGCAAACCGAGGGCGACGAGCAACGGGAAGCTGAGCAGCGAGCCTCCCCCGGCCACGGTGTTGGCAGTGCCTGCGATCAGCCCACCGGCCATGACCAGCAGGGCGTCACGCAGGCTCATGGCGCAGCTGCTACCGCGCTACTGGCCCCCGCCGAGAAAGGGGATCCCGTATGTCTCAAGCCGTGACCCCACTGACGACGACCAGACCTCGGCGATGGCGTCTGCGGTCCACCCGCCGTCGCGATACGCCGCGCTGATCTCCTGCGGATGTGACCAGAGGGAGAGCTTGTCGCCGCCCAGGCCGATGCACTGCCCGGTCACGTCCTTGGCCGCGTCCGAGCAGAGGAACACGAGCAGCGGTGCGACGTCCTCGGGCATGCCCATGCCCATCTGCTTGCGGATCAGGTCGGGAAGCGGCTCGCCCTTCTCGGCCCCCTCGACCATCTCGGCCATCCCCGGGATGCTCGCGATCATGCGGGTGATGGCGTTGGGGACGATCGCGTTGACGGTGATCTCAGCCCGCGCCAGCTCCATCGCCCACGTGCGGGCGAACGCGGCGATGCCCGCCTTCGCGCCGGCGTAGTTGGTCTGACCGAAGTTGCCGCGCTGGCCGGCCCACGACGAGACCACCACGATGCGTCCGCCCCGACCCTGCTCACGCATGCGAACCGCAGCGGCGCGAGCGCACGTGAAGGTGCCGCGCATGTGCGTTTCAATGACCGCGTCGAACTCCTCGTCCGACATCTTCCACAGCACGCGGTCGCGGAGGATGCCCGCGTTGGTGCACATGATGTCGATCCCGCCGAAACTGTCCACCGCTCGCTGGACGAGACGCTCCGCCGCATCCGTGCTGCCCACTGCGACGACCTCGGCGACCGCCTTGACCCCGCTGTCGGTGAGCTCCTTGACCGTCTGCTCGGCGACCTCGGCGTCGACGTCGTTGATGACCACGGAGCAGCCGGCCTCGGCGAGCGCTTTGGCGTAGGCGCGGCCGATGCCACGCCCGCTGCCGGTGACAACGGCGATCTTGCCTTCCAGGTTCATTGGTCCCCTCGCTTGTCTTCTTATGGGCGGCACATTCTTGCAGGCAGGCCGCCCCTCAGCCGCCCAGCCGGCCGCCGGTCAGCAGTTCGGCGATCACGTAGCCCAGCCACGGAACACCAGCCAGGAGTAGCCAGCGGCCGTGTGCCGAACCCCGCCGCAGCAGCATGAACAGATAGGCGGCCGTCCCCAGGGTCAGCAGGCCCCCCAGCACCCCGTTGAAGTCCGGGCGCCACGGCGTGAAGGTGAGGCCGATGAATCCCAGCACGCACGACTGGAATGCCGCCGACCCGGCGACGTTGCCGAACGCCAGGTGGTCGTCTCCGCTGCGAATCCAGAGCACGCTGTTGAGGGTCTCGGGCAGTTCGGTGGCGACGGGGATGACGATGAGTGCCAGGGTCAACGGGTTCGTGTGCAAGGACGCTGACACCTCGTTCAGAGCGCGCACGAAGAGGTCCGAGCCGACGATGAGCATCGCCACCGCGCCGAGCAGCTGCAGCCCGACCAGGATGGACGGCGGCTCACCGTCACGCCAGCGGACCAGGTGCAGCGGTTCGGGCATCTCCTCGGTCGGGTCGCCCCCGCGCAGGGTGGCGCGCACGTAGACCGCGTAGGCAAGGAGGAGGAGGATCCCGAGCACGATCCGCACCGGCTGCGGCAGCACGATGGCGATGAGCACCACAGAAAAGCCGCAGAGGAACAGGCCGAGGTCGCGGCGCACCTGGCCCACGTCGAGCTCGAGGCTGCGCTTGTTCTTGCGCAGCAGCACGGCGAAGGCTGTCACGGCGGTGCCGACGCCGAGCAGCAGGAATGCGGAGCCCAGGACGGCTCCGGTGGCGACGGACGGGGCCGACGGCTGACCGCTCACCAGCGCGACGATCGGCACGACCGTCTCCGGGAGTGAGGTTCCCAGTGCTGCGAGGAGGCTCCCGGTGGCGCCACTGGCGAGCTTCATGCGGAAGCCTGCCCATTCGACTGCGTTGGTGAACAGCTCCGAGGCGGTGACGATCAGCAGCAGCCCGCAGATGAAGAGAAGTGCCTGGCTCACGGTCGGGCAGGGTACCCGGGCGTCACGCGATGCAGCCGCGCGGGCCTACGCGGAATCGCCGCCATGGCCGCCACGGCCGCGCAGGCGGTCAAGGGGGGCGCCGAGCCAGCTGGTGCCGAACGCGACCACCGTGCGTGGGGTGATCGGCTGGACGCGGTGCACCGGGGGCGCACCCTCCGAGCGAGCCAGGGCGTCGTACACGCGTTGCCGGCACCACGGGAAGGCGGTCCGTGGGATGTGGTCGGCGCTTACGAAGATGGTGCGCAACGCCTCGATGCTCCAACGCGCGTGCCCGCCGGCGATCTCGGCCAGGAACACGGCGTCGGCGGCATTGCGGAGGCCACTCCAGGAGTAGACGCCCACCAGGCCGCGGATGTTGACCTTGTAGCCGGTCTCTTCCTCGGCCTCACGGACGGCCGTCTGCGCCGGGTCCTCCTCAGACTCGACGTGGCCGCCGGGCAACTCCCAGCCGGGGGGGAAGGGGCGGAGCTGCAGCAGTACGCGCGATCCGTCGACGATGGCCACCTGTGCGCCCTGCACCGGCCACACCACCCCGCCCACGACCACGTGCGGCGGACGGTACGCCCGGCGCTCGCGCCGGCTCAATCCAGCTCGACGCGCTTGGGCCGCCGCGAAGCGGGAGTCGAGGCTGTCTTGCGCGCCCGGGGACGGCGCGGAGTGCGGCCGCTGTTGTGCTCGATGATCACCGCGATCGCGAGCAGCAGCTCGCGCTGCGCATTGAGCAGGTGGAGTTGTGCCTCGGGCGGCACCAATTCTCCGAGCGAACTGGCCAGCAGCCGGGCGGCATCGCTCAACAGCTTCGAGGCGTGGCCATCGTCAGTCACTTGGCAGCTCCACTGAAGGTGACCCGCAGCACACCCTCGTCGAGCCGGCCCCTGGTGACCCGGGTGCCGTTGAGCACTCGCGGCAGGCTGATTTCGCGCTTGTACGGCCCGACGCTCACGAAGAGCTCGCCGGCCCGGTGGGTGATGTCCACCTCGTCCTTCTCGATAAAGGGAAGCTGCAGATGCAGCTCGTAACCGCTCCCCACCTTCTTGAGGCTCTGCGAGACGGTGGTGTGGAAGTGCTGGGTGGGGTCGCTGTCACCGAAGATCGCCTCCGCCATCTCAGCTAGCGATTTCATCCCCACGATCTCGTGGCTGAAGAGCGGGGTGCGCCGGATGGGCACCGGCGAGAAGGCGAGGTCGACGAGCGCGTCGTACTTCTTCTGCGACTTGTGCCAGGCGTCGAAGTAGCCGTCGGTGACCTCGTCGGGGAGGACGCGGTTCACCACCACGAGGTCGGTCAGGTAGTCATAGAGACAGAGATAGGTGAACGCGCGCTGGGCCTCCTTGACCACCATCTTCTCGAGGTTGAGGACCAGCCGGATGGTGCACACCTTGGGGTCGCCGAGGATGTTCTTCATCCCATCGAGGTCGAAGAGGAGGTCCTTGACGTGGCCGAAGATGTCGTCGGTGGGCAGCGGGATGCTGGTGAACGGCTGCACCATCGGCCGCGCCATCTTCCACACCTTGCGCTCGATCGGGAAGATCTTGGTGAGGTACCAGCGCGCCACGTCGGGGAAGGCGAGCAGTTGCAGGGTCTCGCCGGTGGGCGCGCAGTCCACGACCACGACGTCGAACTTGCCCTCCTCCTTGTGGCGCTTGATCCACATCAGACTGGCCACCTCCTCCATGCCGGGTGGGGTGGCCATCTCCTCGGCGACGAAGTCGTCGACCCCCCAGGAGGCGAACAGGGCGATGAGGTAGCTGTGGACGCGCTCCCAGTGTTCCTCCATCTCGTGCAGCGCGTTGATCTCCTGGGCATACAGGTTGGTGGCCACCTTCGTGGGATGGTCGCCGAGCTCGACATCGAAGGAGTCGCCCAGGGAGTGCGC
>JALZAG010000245.1 GCA_030948445.1 Candidatus Dormiibacterota bacterium | reverse complement strand
AGGGCAAGGCGCAGCGCCTCCAGGGCGCGTTCGTCAGCGACCGGGAGCTCGATGCGTTGATCGCCCACTGGAAGGCGCAGGGCACCCCGGACTACCAGGACGAGATCTTCCAGGTGGAGGCGTCGGTCTCCTGGGCGCGCGAGGCGACCAAGCGTGATCCGCTCTTCGCCAAGGCGGCGCACATCGTCGCCGCGGAGGGGCGTGCGGCGGCTTCGTTGCTGCAGCGCAAGATGAATGTTGGCTACACGCGGGCGGCGCGACTGGTGGACCAGCTCGCCGAGCACCGCATCGTCGGACCATACGAGGGCAGCAAGTCCCGCGAGGTGCTCATGGACGTCATCCAGGTCGACGAGTACCTCGCCGAGCTCGGCGAGGAGTGATCCGCGTCGCGGTCCTCGGCGACACGCACCTCCCTCGGCGGGCACGCGATCTGCCAGCCACTGCGTGGCGCCTGATCGACTCGTCAGACCTTGTGATCCACACTGGCGATGTGACCGACGCCGCGCTCCTGGACAGGATCAGCGAGCGGCACCCGCTCCACACTGTGCGTGGCAACAACGACCTCCTCCTCGCGGAGCTCCCCGACCACCTGCTGCTCGACCTCGACGGTGTGGCCGTGGGCGTGGTTCACGACTCCGGACCGTCCAACGGTCGCCGCCAGCGACTGCGGGCACGCTGGCCGGACATCCGCGTCGCCGTCTTCGGGCACAGCCACATCCCTGTGTGTGAGGACGACGGTGACCTGCTCCTGCTCAATCCGGGCTCACCAACGGACCGTCGCGGCATGCCGAGCTTCACCATGGCCGTCATGACCGTCGATGACGGAGACGTGCAGGCGGAGGTCGTCGACCTCGGGCTCGAGCGCGCGGGATGAGCTTTCTCCAGGGCCTGCACGGGGCGGTTGCCGTGGTGCTGTTGTGCGGCCTTCTCTTCGCCGAGGAGTCGGGAGTTCCGCTGCCGTTCGCGCCGGGGGAGATCGTGCTGCTCGCCGCAGGGCTGCTGATCGCGGCCGGGGGGCTCAATCCCTTCGCGTTCGTCCCGCTGGCGATGCTGGCGTGCATCCTCGGGTCGTTCGTGGGGTATGGCTGGGCCCGGCTGGTCGGCGAGCGCGGCTTGATTTCGCTCGCCCAGCGGCTTCACCAGCAGCGCAACCTCGAGCGCGTGTCGAAACGCGTGCGCTCGGCTGGATGGCTCGGAGTCGCGCTGAGCAGGTTGATCCCAGGGCTGCGCATCTACACGACGCTGGTGGCTGGTGCCGTTCGGGTACCGGCCCGCACGTTCGTCGTCGCGATGGTCCCGTCGACCATCGTCTGGGTGGCCGCGTTCGTGGCCCTGGGAACCGTCGTCGGCCTCCCCGTGGAGCACTTCTTCAACCAGGTGGAGAAGCTCGCCGTCCAGGGGGTGATCCTCGTGGTCATGGGGCTGGGCGTGTTCTTCGCGATCCGGCGGACGCCGCCCTCCAGCGGAGCCGGCCTGGTCCGGGTCCCGCGAGTGGTGCGAGCCGTCATCGCCGCAGCCATCGATATCGGGGTCATCTTCAGCATCGTCACCGGGCTCCTGGCGCTCGGCCGCCGGCTCTTCGGGATCGGGATCGGCGCCGGTTGGCTCGACGCAGTCATCCCCATGGTGGTGGGCGGGATCATCTACATCGTTGCCGCCCGGCGCGCTGCTGGTGCGACGGTGGGGGAGGCGCTACTGCAGACGAGTTACATCAGCGGGCGCCAGATTCCCCGGCGGCCTCAGCAGGCCTGGCAGGCCGCCCGCGCTCTCCTTGCCGGCTCGGCCGACGAGCTCCAGCCCACCGCGGACCTGCTGCGCTCGCTCGCCGACTCCGACCGCCTGCGGCTGGTCCGCCACCTGCTCGACAAGCCGCTCACCGCTGACGAGCTGGCTGTGCTCACCAAGACAGAGGGCCTGGAGGTTCGTCACCAGCTCGATCGCCTGCTCAACGCTGGGGTCCTGGTGGTGCAGGCCGAGGGTGACGAGGCTCGGTCGCAGATCCGCCCCGAGCTCGTCGCACCGCTGCTCGAATTCCTATCGGCCACACGTCGTCCCGCCGCCCGACCGAGCAGGGAGGCGGAAGCCGCCGTGCTCCGCGACGGAGCTAGCGGCGCCGCGACGGTCGATCCCTGACGGCCCTGTGGGTATCGCCCTGAAGTAGCCTCGCCTCGATCGGTATCCTGCTCGCACATGCCGCAGGAGTTCTCGTTCGACGTCGTCAGCGACTTCGACCATCAGGAGATGGTCAACGCTGTTGATCAGGCACGCCGCGAGATCGGTACGCGGTACGACTTCAAGAACCTCACCGCGGAGATCGAGCTCGAGAAGGAGCAGATCACCATCACCACCGAGGGCGACATGCAGCTGCGCGCGATGACGGACGTGCTCAAGAGCAAGTTTCACAAGCGCAACCTCGACCTCAAGATCCTCGACGCGCAGAAGCCGGAGAACGCGGCCAAGGGCAACGTTCGGCAGGTCATCAAGCTGCGCCGCGGCATCAACGACGAACTGGCCAAGAAGCTTCAGAAGCAGATCCGCGGGGATCACCCCAAGGTGCAGGTGCGCATCCAGGGTGACCAGCTGCGGGTCACCGGGAAGGACAAGGACGCATTGCAGGGGGTGATCGCCAAGCTGCGCGAGGCGGACCTCGACGTGCCCCTGCAGTTCACCAACTACCGGTGACCCGTCACCTCACTCTGCCCAATCAGCTCACCATCTTCCGCTTGCTGCTGGTGCCGGTGATCGGCTACTCGCTCAGCGCTGACTTCGCCTACCACGCCCAGGTGAGCGCGGCGGTGTACGCGACGGCCGCTGCGACGGACACGCTCGACGGGCAGATCGCACGCAGACGCAACTCGGTCACCGAGCTCGGCAAGTTCCTCGATCCTCTCGCCGACAAGATCCTGGTGATCACCGTGCTGGTCATCCTCGTCGGCCAGACCATCATCCCCGCGTGGGTGGTGGTGGTGGTCTTCGGCCGCGAGTTCCTCATCACCGGGTTGCGCTTCGTGGCCGCCAACCAGGGCGTGGTGGTGGCGTCGACACCGTGGGGCAAGTCCAAGACGCTGACCCAGAACATGATGATCGGACTGCTCATCCTCGAGCAGCCGCTCCCAGCGCTGCACATCGCCGCCATGGTCATGGTGGGACTGGCGGTGACGGCCACGGTGCTGAGCGGGCTCGATTACCTGTGGCGCTACCGCCGTTTCCTGATCTGACGATGGGAGAGGACCAGGCGGCGCCGCACCTGGCCGACCTCTTCCCTGCCAGCGCCGCCGCGGGCGCAGCGCTGCGCGCGCACGGGTGGACGGTGGCCGTCGGAGAATCGTGCACCGGCGGTCTCCTCGGCGCGGTGCTCACCGCGGTCCCCGGCTCCTCCGCGTACGTCCGCGGGGGGGTGATCGCCTATGACAACGCGCTCAAGACCGAGTTGCTCGGGGTGGACGCTGAGCTGATTGTCCGCCACGGAGCGGTGAGCCAGGAGGTCGGCGCAGCCATGGCGCGCGGAGCTCGCGACCACCTCGGCGCTGACGTCGGGATCGGCGTCACAGGCGTGGCCGGCCCGGGCTCTGACGGCGGCAAGCCGGCCGGGATGGTGTTCGTGGCGATCGCGTCGCCCGGCGGCGACCGTGTGGTGCGCCTCGACGGCGACCGCGGCCGCGAACAGAACCGAGCCAACGCCGTCCGGACAGCGCTCGAGCTGTTGGAGGATGCGTCCTGAATGGCGGGCGCATGCGCGACAGACAGCTGTCGCCCGCGCCGCCGATGATGGCGTTGTCATCCTGGCCACCAGCCGCTACAGTGGGGACGTACATCTGTTCGATGCCCAGTTTGACAATCCGCCGCTCAACCGTCGCACCACCACCGACCCCACCCATTCCAGAAGTCATGGAGTTTCTGCTTTGACAACAACACCGGAAAGTCGTAGTATCGAGCCCATCGTCGAGGTCAATGGGCGGCGCGCAGCCGCCGTGAGCGGGAGTGAGGCGGTGACCACAGAGCGGGATCGGGCACTCAGCACGGCGCTCGGACAGATCGAGCGGTCCCACGGGAAGGGCGCAATCATGCGTCTTGGAGAGGCACGCACCCAGCGCGTGGACGCGATTCCCACCGGCGCGCTGACACTCGACATCGCGCTCGGGGTGGGAGGGGTGCCGCGCGGCCGGGTCATCGAGATCTACGGGCCCGAGTCCTCCGGCAAGACCACCCTGACCCTGCACATCATCGCCGAGGCTCAGAAGCTCGGTGGGGTGGCGGCCTTCATCGACGCCGAGCACGCCCTCGATCCCCAATACGCCGGGCGCATCGGGGTGAAGACGGACGAGCTGCTCATCTCCCAGCCCGACACCGGCGAGCAGGCGCTCGAGATCGTCGAGGTGCTGGTGCGCAGCGGTGCGGTCGACGTCGTGGTGATCGACTCGGTCGCGGCGCTCGTTCCCAAAGCGGAGATCGACGGCGAGATGGGCGACAGCCACGTTGGCCTGCAGGCCCGGCTGATGTCGCAGGCGATGCGCAAGCTCACCGCGGCCATCGCGCGATCCAACACCTGCGTCATCTTCATCAACCAGCTCCGCGAGAAGATCGGCGTGATGTTCGGTAACCCCGAGACCACCACCGGGGGCCGGGCGCTGAAGTTCTACGCGTCGGTGCGCATGGACATCCGCAAGATCGACTCGCTCAAGCAGGGACTCGACGTGGTCGGCAACCGGGTGAAAGTGAAGGTCGTCAAGAACAAGGTTGCCGCGCCGTTCCGCGTAGCCGAGTTCGACATCATGTACAACGAGGGCATCTCGTACGCTGGCAGCGTTCTCGATATCGCCATCGAGACCAAGGTCATCGACAAGAGCGGCGCCTGGTTCTCGTATGGTGAGATGCGGCTCGGCCAGGGGCGCGAGAATGTTCGTGACTTCCTTCGTCAGAACCCCGACCTGCTCGAGGAGATCGCCAGCAAGGTGAAGGTGCAGTCCTTGCCAGAGGTCACCCCGGTCATCGAGGCCGACATGAACGGGGTCACACCGCCGGTCGCCGTCGGCTGAACGGGGTGAGCGAGTCGGGCACTGCCGGCGACCGGGTCAGGCCGGCGGCGCCCGACGACCCCGATTCCGTCAGGGCGGCGGAGGATGTGGCGCTGAGCATCCTCCGCGGTGCCGCTCAGTCAGCGCTTGCTCTGCAGCAGCGACTGCAGCGACGTGGCTTCTCAGAGCACGCTGCGGCGCAGGCAACGCTTGCGATGGTGTCGCTTGGCTACGTCGACGACGCCGCGCTGGCTTCTTCGCTGGCGGCGCGCAGCCAGCGCACCGGGCACGGTCGCAACCAGGTGGCTGCCCGGTTGCGAGCGCGCGGCATCGATGACGGCGACATCGCCACCACCCTGGCGACGGTTGATGCAGAGGACGAACGGGCAGCTGCGCTGACACTGGGCAGCCGGCTCTTCAGCCGTGCCGCTGCCGGCACTGCCCCCATGGACCAGCGCCGACGGGTGTTTGGTCAGTTGCAGCGGCGCGGGTTCGACACGGAGACCGCGCACTGGGTGCTGCGTCAGCTGGAGGCGAACGGCGCGGCCCAGCACTCAGACTGAGCGCATGGAATACACCCACCTGGGCCGATCCGGCCTGTCTGTCAGCCGCCTCTGCCTCGGCACCATGAACTTCGGTCCGCACACCACCGAAGCGGATTCGCACACCATCATGGATCGCGCCCTCGAGCAGGGCATCAACTTCTTCGACACAGCCAACGTCTACGGCTGGAAGAAGGGGGAGGGGTGGACCGAGCAGATCGTCGGTCGCTGGTTCGCCCAGGGCGGCGGACGTCGCGAGAAGGTGGTGATCGCCACCAAGTTGTA
>JALZAG010000212.1 GCA_030948445.1 Candidatus Dormiibacterota bacterium | reverse complement strand
AGCACCACATGGTGCTGCGCAAGTACCTCGAGGCCTGCGGCCAGACCTTCGACGAGGAGAAGGAGCTCCCCGAACTGCGCCTCACGTTCGCCGAGGGGCCTGCTATCGAGACGCTGACCATGCACTTTTGCGGTGAGCAGCGCCTGGCGCACTGGTACCAGGCTTTCAGCCGGAGCGCGCCCGAGCCACTCTTGCGCAAGATCTTCAAGACCCTCGCCGCTGACGAGCTCCGCCATGCCGCCTGCTACGCCAAGTACCTCCGCAAGGCCATCGCCAACAAGCCGGACGAACTGCCCGCCGTGCTGCGCATGACCCTGTGGATGCTGCGCAGCACCAACGACGCGCCCAAGCACCCCACCACTGTGACCTCGCCGAGCGTCTGCGACCAGCTGGAGGACCCGGAATACATCTCGCGGATGCTCGACTGGTACCTGCCAGGGCGGGACCACGAAGCCCCGGTGCAGCGCCGCATCCTCGCGTTGATGTCGGAACTGGCAGGAACCAAGATGACCACGACCAAGGACATGCTCCCGGTCATCCGCCGGCTCACCCCCGTCGCCGCTTAAAGCGAGGGGGACCTGAAGGCGAAGGGGGAACTGCGTTCCCCCCTCGGGCTCCCCCCAGCTCAGCGGTGTCAGCTCCGGCGACATGAAGTCGCCTGCGCAGACGGATTGGTCCAGGGGACCTGCGTTCGACCTCGGTGGGGTGGGTTTGGAGATAATCCCGACCATGTCTGAGCAGGCCCGCGTGCGTGCGACCGTACGCGGGAGGGTGCAGATGGTGGGTTTCCGCGCTTTCGTGGCTGAGCACGCGGACGGTCTGCGTGGCAGCGTTGCCAACCGCCCCGACGGCAGCGTCGAGTGCGTCGTGGAGGGCCCGCAGGAGGCTGTGGAACGCATCATCGACCTGCTCCACCAAGGCCCCGCACACGCGCGAGTGGAGGCGGTCAACGTGCTCCGCGAACCGTACCGCGGCGACCTGCCGCCATTCACGGTGCGCGCATGAACTTCCGCTGGGCGGAGCGCATGTCGCGGATTGGCACCGAGAGCGCGTTCGAGGTACTCGCGCGCGCCAAGGGTCTCGAGGCGCAGGGACGCGACATCATCCACCTCGAGATCGGTGAGCCCGACTACGCGACCCCGCAGAACATCATTGATGCCGCCGTACGCGCGAAGAACGACGGCGCCACCCACTACACCCCGGCGAGCGGCATCCCGGAGGCACGCGAGGCCACCGCGCGGTATGTCAGCAAGTGCACCGGCGTCGCCACCGCGGTCGAGAACATTGTCCTGGTTCCCGGCAGCAAGAACATCCTCGCTTTCCTTCTCCTCGCGACCATCGAGCCCGGTGACGAGGTGATCATTCCCGATCCCGGGTACCCGATCTACCGCTCACTGGTCAACTTCATCGGCGCCACGCCGGTGTCGGCACCGATCCGCCAGGAGAACGACTTTCGCCTTGATGTGGACGAGCTGCGCTCGCTGGTCACCCCGCGCACCAGGTTGCTGATCGTCAACACGCCGGCCAATCCGACCGGCGGGGTGCTCACCCGCGACGACTGCGAGAGCATCGCGCGCCTGGCCATCGAGCGGGACCTGATGGTTCTCTCCGACGAGATCTACGGACGCCTCACGTACGATGCGCCGCACGTCTCGCTGTACGGGATCGAGGGCATGGCCGAACGCACGATCCTGCTGGACGGAGTCAGCAAGGCCTGGGCGATGTGCGGCTGGCGGCTCGGTTTTGGCGCAATGCCCGTTGAGCTGGCGCGTCGCATGGACACGCTCATGATCAACACCTCATCGTGCGCGGCAGCGTTCACCCAGCTCGCTGCCATCGAGGCCTTCGAGTCCCCGGAGTCCGACGCCGCCGTCGACACTATGGTTGCCGAGTTCCGCCGCCGACGCGACGTGCTCGTCGCCGGTCTCAACCGCATCCCGGGGATCACCTGCCGCCGTCCATCGGGCGCCTTCTATGTCTTCCCCGATATCACCGCCACCGGCTACAACGAGCGCGAGCTGCAGCGTGACCTCCTCGACGAGGTGGGCGTGGCCACTCTCGCCGGGAGCACCTTCGGACCACACGGCGCCGGCCACATCCGGCTCAGCTACGCCAACTCCGTCGACAACATCGAGCGCGCGCTGGATAGGATCGCGCTCCACCTCGGCGCGGGCGCGGTGACCCCGGCGTAGCGCCGCCCAGCCTGCCGCAACACGTCGATGAGCGACCGCACGGTCCATCCCGATCTCGCCACAGCGACTCACCTGCTCGAGGGCCACGACGTGGTGCCCTTGGTGATCGACCTGCCCGCGGCCGGCGCGACCCCGGTGACCCTGATGCAGTGCCTCGGGGTCGGCGGACACTGCTTCCTTCTCGAGTCAGCGACCGTTCGCCAGGGGGTTCACGGCTACTCGTTTCTCGGCCACGAGCCCGACGCGGTGGCGTCCGAGGACGGTGAAGACCCTCTGCGAGCGCTGGCGCCCGTCCTCGCCGAGCGTGTGGCGCCCATCGACGGCCTCGACGTGCCATTCCTCGGCGGATGGGTGGGGTACCTGGGGTACGAGGCAGCCGGCTGGTACGAGCGCCTGCCGGTGACTGCAACAGCGCTGCCGGGCGTCCCGACCAGCGTGTTTGCGCTCTACCGCACGGTGACGGTGTTCGACCATGCGCGCGACCGGGTGCTCCTGATCACACAGCTCCGGCGCCCGGACGGTGGGGGAGAGGCGGACTACGCGAAGGCACGAGATCGCCTCCTGGCACTGCGCGAACGCATCCTCGCCACCGCTCCGCCGGCTGGCGCCGTCGATGATGCCGCCGCCCGTTCGGCCGGCCCACTGAGCGTTGACGACGCCTCCGTCTCGCTGCCGCTGCCTGACGAGGCATCGAGCTTCGCGCGCCACGACTTCATGGCAGCGGTCGGACGCGCGCTCCAACACATCGTCGCCGGGGACATCTTCCAGGTGCAGGTATCGCGGCGCTTCACGGTCGCTCTGCGGGCCCACCCGTTCACGCTGTACAGCGCGTTGCGACAGTCGAGCCCAACCCCGTACCTGTTCTACGTGCACACCCCGCAGTGCGCCGTCGTGGGCGCGTCGCCGGAGATGCTCGTCAGTGTCCGGGATGGCGAAATCGCGTACCGCCCAATCGCCGGCACCAGGCGCCGCGGTCACGATGACGCTGAGGACGAGGCCATGGCCGCGGAGCTGCACGAGAGTGAGAAGGAGCAGGCAGAACACCTCATGCTCGTTGACCTGGGCCGCAATGACGTGGGTCGCGTTGCGGCGACCGGAACCGTCGAGGTACACGAGTCGGCGGTCGTCGAGCGCTACTCGCGGGTCATGCATTTGGTGAGCGCCATTCGCGCCCGCCTCGCACCCGGACGCACCGCCTTGGACGCACTGCGCGCGTGCTTTCCGGCGGGCACGGTCACAGGTGCGCCGAAGATCCGTGCCATGGAGCTGATCGCGGCCCTTGAACCCCATGGGCGCGGGCCGTACGCCGGGGCTGTGGGGTACATTGGCAGCGGCGGTGTGCTCGACACAGCAATCGCCTTGCGCAGTGTCGTCGTCGTCGACGGCACGGCGTACCTGCAGGCGGCCGCCGGCATCGTGGCCGACTCCACTCCGGATGAGGAGGCCCGCGAAATCGACAACAAGCTCGCCGCAGCGGTGGACGCGATCGCGCGCGTCAATAGGACATGAGTGCGCTTGGGTCCGGGTTGGGCGGTCGAGTGGTGGTGGTCGACAACTAC
>JALZAG010000196.1 GCA_030948445.1 Candidatus Dormiibacterota bacterium | reverse complement strand
ACACCGTGACCTTGGGGCTGGCGGAACCGGGCGGATCGATGAGGATGCGCACATGTCGCTTGGTGTTGGCCGTCGTCCGCGAGGTCGCGGTGGGGTTGGAGAGGCTGCTGCTCAATGTGCCGCTCGCAGCCAGTAGGCAGTACCCTGCGGTCCCGCTCCCCGGCCCCCGAATGCCGACCTGATTGGGTCCCACGGGCGGAAGGCTCACCGGGCACCCGGTGCCGTCGAAGGCGGAGTTCTCGTAGTTGCCGAACTCGTCGAAACCCACGCCCACATAGCCGCCCGCCACGCCCGGGGTGACTCCGAAAGTGCCGTAGCCGAGCGAGCCCCCTCCAGCCCCCGGCTGGGTCACGCTGGCGCTCCCGTCGGCGACAAAGAAGACGATGCCGTCCGCGGGCGAGCCGGACGATGTGTCGTACATGTACATGTCGAAGTCGACAGTGAGACCCGCAGTGAACGGCCGGGCCTCGTTGTCGATGACGAACGTCGCCTCACCGCCGGAGTTGTCGGTCAGTCGCAATGCGCCGCTTCCGACCGCGTCCCCGCCCGCAGGGATTGCCGGTTGGCCGCTCGGGCATCCCTGGATGGGGGTCTGCGCCGTGTTGGTTGAGGCGGTCAGGCAGGGGATGAACGCAGGCGGAGTCGCCTTGGTGCCACCCTCGAGGAGGTTGGCGTTGCTCACGGTGGCGCCGGTGAAGGGCTCGCCGATGAGCGAATCGGCCCCAGCACTGAGTGGGGTCATCGCCCACAGGACCGCAGCCGCAGTGACCGCGACAGCACCGACCCTGACTGGTTTCCTCATGAGTCTCATCCCCCGTCCCTGACGGCCCGGTCACGCCCAGCGTGCGGGCGCCAGAACTATACAGGCGATGCGGTGAGCATCAAGTCAGCCCCGGACCCGCACTAGACTCCGGCAATGCCACGCGCGCAGGCCAACGGCCTCGAGCTCGAGTACGACACCTTTGGCGATAGGACGGGCGCCCCGCTCCTCCTGGTGATGGGCCTGGCCTACCAGATGATCGAGTGGGACGAGCGCGTGTGTCAGCTGCTCGCCGACCGCGGCTTCTGGGTGATCCGCTTCGACAACCGCGACGTCGGCCTCTCGACCAAGATGGATCAGCTGGGCGATCCCGATCTGCTCGCCGCACTGACGGGCAGGCCGGCGCCACCGTACAGCCTCGACGACATGGCCGACGACGCCGTGGGCCTTCTCGATGTGCTCAGCGTCCGCGCCGCACACGTTGTCGGGGTATCGATGGGCGGCATGATCGCGCAGCTGATCGCCATCAACCACCGCGAGCGCGTGCTGAGCCTCACCTCGATCATGTCGACGGTTGGAGGACCGGCCGTCGTCCAGCCGGCCGATGATGTGCTCCTGGCGTTGATCACGCCGGCGGGGGCCACGCGTGACGAGCGCATCGAGCACTCGGTCGGTCTACGCCGACTCATCAACGGCAAGGGGCTGCCATTCGACGAGGCCGACGCGCGCCGACGCGCCTCGCGAGCCGTCGATCGCAGCTTCCACCCCGAGGGTGCGCTGCGCCAGTTCCTCGCCATCGCAGCCGCCCCCGACCGCGCGCCCGCGCTGCGCGGGCTGCGGGTGCCTGCGCTCGTCGTCCATGGCGAGGACGACCCGCTGGTGCCGGTCGACAACGGCCGCCAGACGGCGGCGGCACTGCCGGATGCGCGCCTGGTCATCATCCCTGCGATGGGCCACAACCTGCCCGAACGGGTGTGGCCCGAGGTGCTCGACGCCCTCGTCGAGGTCACCGCCAAGGGAGCGCTCGCCTAGGGCTGGTCAGCGGGTGCGCGTGACGCCTCAGGACGCCGCGGTGACGTCGCCGCCGTCGCGGGTCAGCTCGACCGTCGCCAGGCCGTCGCCAAGTCGACGTTGCATCACCGCGACGGCGTCAGGGCTGTTGTCACACAACAGGAATCGGCGACCCAGTTGCTGCGCCGCCGCACCCGTGGTCCCCGACCCGGCGCACCAGTCGACGACGAGATCCTCCGGCCGCGACGAGGCGGCCACGATGCGACGAAGCACACCCAGCGGCTTCTGCGTCGGGTAACCAGTGCGCTCTGCGGAATTGGTCGGGACGATGGTGTGCCACCAGACGTCCGTCGGCGTCTTGCCACGGGCGGCGCGTTCACTCGTCTGCAAACCGGGCGCCATGTAGGGGATGCGCTCCACCTCCGCGAGGTCGAAGTGGTGCGCGCCCGCGGTGCGCGCGTAGACCAGGATGACGTCGTGCTTGGCCGGCCAGCGGGTGGTGGTCCGCGCCCCGTAGTCGTACGCCCAGATGAGCTCGTTGAGAAAGCACTCGCGACCGAAGATCTCATCGAGCAGCACCTTGCAGTAGTGCGACTCGCGCGGGTCGACGTGCAGGTACACAGTGCCGTGCGGGGCGAGGATGCGTCGTGTCTGCTCGAGCCGCGGTCGCAGCCAGCCGATGTAGTCGTCGAAGTGATCTTCGAAGTTGGCGACGTCGGTTCGGTCGGTGCGGTAGCTGGCGCCGGCGAAGCCGCGTCGACCACCACCGGGGTCGCGCACGGTGCGCAGGCGGTAGCCGTCGCGACGCGAGCCCGTGTTGAAGGGGGGATCGGCGTACACCAGGCCCGCGCATCCCTCCGGCATTGCCCCGAGGCATGCCAGGGACTCGCCGGCCACGAGCAGGCCCGAGCCCCGCTGATCCGGCGGCACAACCGTTGTCACCGCTTCAGCGTACTGTGAGGTGGATGGCGATCATCGACGGACGCGCACTCGCGGGCACCACCCTGCTCGATACCGCCGGCGGCAGCATGCGGCTCGGCGACCTCTGGGAGACCACGCCCGCGGTGGTGGTGTGGCTGCGTCATTTCGGGTGTCTCTTCTGCAAGGAGCAGACGGCCGAGTTCCGCGCTCGACGCGGGGAGATCGAGGTCCGGGGCGCCCGCCTCGCCTTTGTCGGCAACGGAGGCAGGCGCTACGCGACAGGGTTTCGCGACGAGTTCTGTTCCGAGTGCACGGTGCTCACCGATCCGGAGCTGACCAGCTACAAGCTGATCGGGGCACGCGGTGGCCTGGTCAACACCCTTGGGCCGCAGGCGTGGGCTGCAGGCATCCGGGCGTTCCGCCGTGGCGCCCGGCAGCAGAAGACCCAGGGCCACCCGTTCCAACAGGGCGGCGTGCTGGTGGTCGAGGCCGGCGGCAGGGTTGCCTACAGCTACCTCAGCAAGGCTGCTGGTGACCACCCACGGGTGAACGAGGTGATTGCCGCCATCCCCGCGCCCGCAACCGCCGCCGTCGCCCGCTGACCCTCTGGCGTCGGCGGTGACATCGGGTCTAGGCTGGGTTGACACGTCCAACTCACGGAGGCACGACGATGGGTGGAGAAGCAGACAAGCTGGCGGGCCGGGTCAAGGAAGCAGCCGGTGACCTCACCGACGACAGCGAGCTCAAAGGCGAGGGCAAGACCCAGCAGGCGGCCGGCGACGTCAAGAACGTCGGCGAAAAGGTCAAGGACAAAGCTGACGAGCTGGGCGACAAAATCAAGGAGTAGCGCCAGCTGTCCGTCGTCCCCTGGTAAGTCGGAGAGGGGACGGCACGGCTTCGTTCGCGGCCTGCGCGGCCGCTGAGGAGCCCCCGGGCTACGGCCCGGTGGGTCTCCTCGCCGCTCCGGCGACGCTCACTGCGCCGTGCAATCCCCTCTCCTCTTGTGGCTCCTGACAGGGTTGGCTTGGGTGCGGGTGATTGGCCGAGGCTTCGCTGCGTTCTTGGGGTGGGACGGCCGAGCGCTGCGGCTGGCTAGAGTTCGGCTGTCCGAGCCGATGGGAGGTGAGCGGTGCAGTTTGGGCGGTACTTCGAGGAGTTCGAGGTCGGCGCTACGTACAAGCACTGGCCCGGCAAGACCATCACCGAGTTCGACGACCATATGTTCTGCCTGCTCACCATGAATCACCATCCGCTGCACCTCGACGCGCACTACGCGCAGACGCAGACGCAGTTCGGGCGCAACGTGGTGGTGGGCAACCTGGTGTACAGCCTCGCCCTGGGGATGAGCGTGGCCGACGTCAGCGGCAAGGCGATCGCCAACCTCGAGGTGGAGTCGCTCAAGCATGAGAACCCCACCTTTCACGGCGACACCATCTACGCGGAGACCACCGTGCTCGACAAGCGCGAATCCTCGAGCAAACCGGACCGCGGCATCGTCACCGTCGAGACGCGCGCGTTCAACCAGCGTGGTGAGCGCGTGTGCATCTTCAAGCGCAGCGTGATGGTGCCCAAGCGCTCCGCGGTGGGCGACCTGCAACCGGCCGACCTGGAACCCGGCGACACCGGAGCGTGATCGACGCCGCGGCGGCGGCACGGTACAACGTCCGCCCGCTGCTGCCGGGCCCCGAGGATGCGCTGCGCAACGCGGTGCTGCGACTCGGTCTTCCCGCTGAGCGGCTCACCGCGCTCGCCACCCACGGTTCGGTCGAAGCGCTGACGGTGCAGGGACTGTCGAGCGACCAGACGCGCGTGCTCGAGCGTGCCCTGAGCACTCGCGGCGGAGTGGTGCTCAGCGATGCCGACGGCCGCAACGTCCTGCTGCTCGCACCCTTGATGGCGATGGGCCAGCTTCCGGCTGCGCTGGCGGAGTGGAGCGAGACGGCGGAGACGCTGGGGCTCGCCATCGGCGACGTGCTGATGGCGCGCGGCGCGCCCCCAGCCCCGCTGCGCGCCGGCGACCACGTGCTCGACTTCGCGACGCGCACGCTGGTGATGGGCATCCTCAACGTCACGCCGGACTCGTTCGCCGGCGACTCTCTGCACGGCGACGTCGGTGCGGTGGTGGAGCGTGCGCACCGGTTCGTCGCCGACGGCGCCGACGTGCTCGACATCGGTGGCGAGAGCACGCGACCCAACGCGCAGGCGGTGGACGCGCACGAGGAGCTGGCGCGCGTGCTGCCGGCGGTGCGTGCAGTGTGCGCCGCGGTCGACGTGCCGGTGAGCGTCGACACGCGGAAGGCCGCGGTGGCAAGTGCTGCGATCGACGAGGGCGCGGTCATCGTCAACGACGTCTGGGGGCTCCGCGGTGACCCCGCGATGGTCGACGTGATCAGCGCCAACCCGCATGTCGCGCTCATCGCCATGCACAACCAGCATGGCACCGAGTACGGCGACCTCATGGAAGACATCTGCGCTTCGCTGCGCGAATCCGTGCGCATCGCAGAGGCGCGGGGAGTGAACGCCGGCCGCATCGTTGTCGACCCCGGTTTCGGTTTCGCCAAGACGGCTGCGCAGAATCTCGAGCTGATGCGCCGGCTGCGCGAGCTGCGTGGCCTGGGACGTCCGCTCCTGGTCGGCCCGTCGCGCAAGCACACCATCGGCGCGATCCTCGGCGGACTGCCACCGAGCGAGCGTGCCGAAGGAACACTCGCAATGCTCGCGCTGGCAGTCGGGGCCGGCGTCAGCATGGTTCGCGTGCACGACGTCGGTGCCGCGGTGCGGGCGGTGAAGGTGGCCGACGCGGTGGTGCGCGGCACCCCCCCGGACGTTGCGGCGCTGCCCGCACCGGGCCCCACCGGGTGACCACCGACGTCGCCTGGGTTGCACTCGGCAGCAACCTCGGTCACCGCGGTCGCGCGCTGGCAGCACTCCGCGAACACCTCACCGCCGACGGCGTGGTCATCGAGGCGACGTCGAGCGAGATCCTCACCCGACCGGTCGGAGTGAGTGGCCAGGCCGACTTCCACAACCAGCTGCTGCGGCTGCGCGCTCCAGAGCCGTGGTCACCGCAGCGCTGGCTCGCTCACACCCGCTCAGCGGAGCTGGCTGGCGGCCGCCGCCACACCTACCACTGGGGCCCGCGCCGAGCCGACGTCGACATCATCCTGCTCGGCGAAAAAGGCGACATCAAGGTGGACCTGCCCGACCTGACTGTCCCGCACCCGGAGATGCCCAGTCGCCCCTTCATAGCGAGACTGCTGAAGGAGCTGGGTCGCTGACCGCCCGCCCTTAGATCGGCAGCCGGTCAGCCAGCGCCGGCACCAGTCGGAGCGCCGTTTGCACCTGCCGCGCGATCAGCCCGAGGTCCGGTGGGCGCTCGAAGTCGATGAGCCAGGAGTGCTCGGCGGTGAACTTCTCGACCAGGGTGGTCTTGCCGAGCGCGGCCAGCCCGATGTGGACTGAGGGGCGGTCGTCATCGGGGAAGGCCTTGCCGATCAGCGTCTGCACGGTGTCCACCCAGGTGCCCACCTCGCCGACATCCTGCAGCTCGTAGCCGCCGTCGCCGAGCACGAACTCGGCCTCGACCTCGACGAAGGGCTGCGGCGCGAGATGCTGGTGGGGGCAGTCCTGGGCGTCTTCCTCGTCGTGGTAGAGCTCACAGTCGGCGCCGCTGCCGTAGCTGGCGACGTACGTCATCAGCGCATCCCAGGCGAAGTTGACGTGCACGTGGTAGCGCGATGGCGGCTCGGAGGGCGACAGCCGCACCGTGCACTCGAAGCGGCGCTCGCCGATCCCGGGCTCGACGTGGTGGCGGACGTCCTCGATGCTGAGGCCGCTGCCGTCGATCGCCTCGAGAAGGTCCGAGGCGAACTCCTCATACGAAGGGAATGGAGGCCGGGCCTGGGGCGAATCGCTGGGGGGCAGACCTTCAGCCGGGTGCTGCGACACCTACAGTCCCAGCCGCAGCCGGCGGACGTACCTGAGGCTGACGACGAGGAGGTCGAGGGCGAAGAGCGCGATGGCGATGACCGCCGTCCAGAACACCAGCGGCGCCTCAGCTCCCGGGGTCTTCCAGTCGTACACCGCGAGGATCCCCGCGAGCAGGAGACCGGCTGCGACGATGCTCATCGCAGCCACGTTGAGAGCCACCAGGGGGTCGGGGACCAAGCGCTCGGCCGCGGCGGGCTCGCGGGAGCGGAGCATCGGCGGGGTGGGCATCGCGGTCAGTCTACTTGCCGTCCTCCGGGCGCGTATTGGTGAAGCGATAGCCGATGCCGGGCACCGCCAGGATGTAGCGCGGCTGGCTCGGGTCGGGCTCGATCTTGCGCCGCAGGTTGCGCACATGGACGTCGATCACCCGCGTCTCAATGGGGTGCTCATAGCCCCACACCGACGAGAGGATGCGTTCGCGCGACAGCACCTCCCCGGCGTTGGCCGCGAGGAAGGCAACCAGGTCGAACTCGGTGTGGGTGAGAGTGACGTCCTCGCCGTCCCGCACCACCCGGCGCTCGCCGGTGTCGACCACCAGGCCGCGGAACGAGTAGCGCCGTCCCTCGCCGTTGCGCGCGGCGGGCTCGTTGAGCTTGCGCAGGTGCACGGCCATGCGCGCCAGCAGCTCACGCGGACGGAAAGGCTTCTGGATGTAGTCGTCGGCGCCGATCTCCAGCCCCAGGACAACGTCGATCTCGTCGCTCTTGGCGGAGAGGATCACCACCGGGATGCGGTGCCCGGCGCGGCGGATGTCGCGGCAGATGTCGAAGCCGCTCATGTCGGGCATCATCAGGTCGAGCAGCACCATGTCCGGCCTGTCCGACTCGACGGCCGCCAGCGCGTCCACCCCGCGCTCCACCTCGGTGACCCTGTACCCCTCGGATTCGCAGGTGAGCCGGACCGACTTGCGCACGAGGGCATCGTCGTCAACGACGAGGACCACCGGCTGCCGACCTTCCACTGAATCTTCCTTCACAACTCTTGACCGCAGGTCGATTCTAGGCGCGGCGGTGCGCTTTGGAGCAGCGGCGAACTGGCCCCCGAGTGAGGCGGTTGGTACTATACGGAGCCGATTTCGTGGGCAGCGCCTTGACCGCTGGGGATTCGGACCGCCCCCTAACAGGAGTCACCTCAAGTGCAGACCCAGGGTTCGCTACAGGAGTCCGGCCTCGCGTCGCTCCTGCAGACCATGCAGTCGGAGCGAGCCACCGGGACGCTCACCCTCGAGGACGGCTCAGACAGCTGCTCGATGTTCTTCCTCTTCGGTCACCTGTTCCACGCGGTCAGCCCGGCCGGCGATGGCGAGGAGGTGGTGGTCCGCGCGCTCTCGTGGCAGGAGGGCAACTTCCACTTCGACCCGCGCGCCAAGCTCCCCGCCGAGGAGACCATCAAGTCCTCACCGGCTGAGCTGATCGCCGCCGCTGAGGATGCCGGCGAACCGGCCGCGGTGGCTGCCGCCGCAGGCTCCGCGTCGTCGGCGAGCGCTCCCTCGCTGCGTGCCATCGAAGGTCAGAGCGGGGCAACGGCCGCAGCGGCCGAACCGTCGATCTGGAGCCCCGCCGCGTCGGTTCCTGAAACGGGCGCAGATGCAGCCACACCGTGGGTCGCCCCCGCCGCCCCCGAGAGCGCGGAGTCCAGCGGCGGCGACGCCTGGACCCCGGGTAGCCGCACCGCCGACACCGCACCGGTGTACACGCCGGCGGAGTACTCACCGACGTACGTCCCCGCCGAGCCCGCCCCGGTCGCGGCGGTGGCGACTCCGCCAAGCCGCAGCGGCGGTGACTCGAAGCCGTCGAACGCACGCTCGCGCACCGCTGGTGGCGCGCTGGAGACGCAGCCGGTCGGCGCACTGCCGATCCCCTCGGGGCACG
>JALZAG010000187.1 GCA_030948445.1 Candidatus Dormiibacterota bacterium | reverse complement strand
CAGATGGAACCGGTCTCACTCGACGAGGCGTACCTCGACGTCACCGGCTCGATCCGGCGCATGGGTCCGCCCGACCAGATGGCGCGTGACCTGCGCGACTGGATCAAGGAGCAGTGCCAGCTCGACGCCTCGTGCGGTGTGGCCACCTCGAAGATGGTCGCCAAGGTGGCGTCGGACCTCGAGAAACCACGCGGGATGGTGGTGGTGCCGCCGGGCCACGAGGCCGCCTTCCTGGCGCCCTTGCCTCTGCGGCGGCTGCCCGGCCTTGGTCCCGCGTCGGAGAAGGCGCTGTCGAACCTCGGTCTGGTCACCCTGGGGGACCTCGCCGCATTCCCGTTGGACGTGCTGCGGCGGCGCATCGGAGAGCATGCAGCGATCAGCCTCAGTGAGCGCGCCCGCGGCATCGACCGCAGTGACGTGACGGTGCCGGAGCGACCCAAGAGCATCTCGCGCGAGGAGACGTTCAGTGTCGACGTCAGCGAGCGCGCCGAGTTGCACCGGCTGCTGCGGGCATGCGCGGCCGACGTCGGGCGCCAGCTGCGCCACGGACGGTGGGCGGCGCGCACTGCCACGTTGAAATTGCGCTACTCGGACTTCTCGACTTACACGCGACAACTGACCTGGCCCGCGCCGAAGGACGGCGACGTCGTGCTGGCGCAGGCCGCAATCTCACTCTTCGATGCCGCGTGGTCCGGCGCACCGGTGCGGCTGCTCGGCATGGGTGTGAGCGGGGTCATCGACGCCTCACAGCTCGACCTCTTCGACGCCGGTGGCGCGCCTCGAGACACGCGGCTGGACCGCACACTCGACTCGCTGCGCCAGCGCTTCGGCAACGCGGCCCCAAAGCGCGGCGGCGCACCCGCGCTGCGCGACCTGGACTTCCGTGGTGAGGACCTGCGAACCGGCGAGGAGGATTGATGCCGCGCGATGTGCGGTGCCGTCTCACACGTGCAGGAATGATTTGACGAGCTGGATCACGAGCACCGCACCTCCGCCCTTGACCAGCATGTCGACGAGAAAGCCCGACCCTGACTCCTGGTGCTGCATCACCTTGTGCAGGCTCGAGAACGCCACTCCTGCGGGGATCAGGTACTCCCCAGCAGTGAGCAGCGGACTGGCAACGGTCTCCCACACATGCAGCGTGTCGTGACTGGGGTCCACCTGCACATCGCTCAAGAGGTGGGTGAGAACTGTGAGGAACACGAGCATCGAACCATCCCCTGGCATCGGTGGGTTGACAGCGCCCTTCGCACACTGCGCCTGTGGCACGGACACCGTGGGGACGGTGGTGGATGGTGCGGCTCACTGTCCGCCGTCGGTCTGCGGCCACCGCTCAGGCTGATGAGGTGAGCGAGCGCATCGTCAGGGAGGTGCGGCTGCGGCCGCACAGCGCGGTGCGGCCATCCGCGTCGCGCCCGCAGCCACCCGCGGAGGGCGAGCTCTCGCTCTCCCGCGCGTCAGCCAGCGAGCGCGACATGACCACGTTGTCAGGACGGTACACGCGTCACCTCGCCGGGCGCGAGGAGGATCTCAGCGCGGGTCGCTGAACCTTCGCGGTTGTACGCGCCAGGTCCGCCGCCGCTCCGTAGCCTGCCGGGATGACCAGGGTGCCGAGCGCACGGCGGACGCGGCGGTGACGTCGTCATTCACCTCCGTCCTGCACCTCAACGTCCTGCTGTCGTCGTGCGGTCCCTTCGGTGTCGTGCCAGACGGCGTCTGCAGCGTCATCGGCGGTGCGGCCGACGCCATCTCGCAGGCCGCAGAGGTCATCCAGAACCCCTTTCGCTGGCTGTACCACCACACCCTGGGGGCGCCGATTCCTCAACACCCCGGCGACCCCGGCTGGGACGCGTGCCAAGCCGACTGGAGCCAGCCCGCCTGCCCGAAATTGATCGATCAACTGAAGCCGTCCAACGTCACGCTCGCAGATACCTGGCCGCGTCTCTACGGCGCCTTCTCCATCTCTGGCGTCTTCATCGCCATGACCTGCTGCATGGTGCGCCTGGTGCGCAATTTGTTCGACGAGCGCGTCGACGGCCTCCACCTCGTCGTGGACAACGTCGTTCGCGCGCTGCTGGCCACCGGTCTGCTGATTGCTCCGACACCGCAGGACTCGCTGCTGCTCAACGTGATGAGGGTGAGCACCGGTGCATCAGGTCGCATCGCCGAGGCGGTGGGTGGGGCTCTCGCGGCGGCATTCGGCACCAAGCTCGACCTCGGCAACGCGGTGGGCAATATCGCCGCGGTCGGTTTCGGACTCGGGGGTATCGGGGACTTCCTGGTGGCCATTCCCATCCTGCTGGTGGCTGTGGCGTTCGTGTACCTCCTCTCGCTGTACCTGCTTCGCATCGTGCAGCTGGTGTTCGCTGTCGCCTCGGCACCTCTCTTCGTGGCGCTTGCTGTCTACGACCACCGAAATCGCTTTGTGCAGTGGTGGCTCGACCTGTTCACCTCGGCGATGTTGTTGCCGGTCGTCCTGGCGTTCTGCGGCTCGCTCACGGCGGGGATCGCGGTCTTCTTCCTGGGCGACAACCGGGGCACCATGTCGGCTGCCGGCGCCGCCGAGGCCCTGGTTCGCACCCTGCTGGCCAGCTTTGGCGTGCTGGGCGGAATCTGGATGACGGGCAAGGCCGTCCACGGGTTGGCGTGGCGTTCGTTCAGCCATGGCGGCATCACCGGGGCTGCGACGGCGGTGTCAACCACGGTGATGGCGCTGCCGAACGCCGCGGGCGACCTGTCCGGGCTGATGCGGGCCGGTGGTCGCGCAGCGAACCCGGGTGGGGTGCTCGAGACGCTGAGCAGGCCGGGGCGACGTGGCGCCGCAGTTGTCGACGTCCCCCGACCGTTGAGCGAAACCGGTGTCGCGGTCATTGCCGCTGCGACGGGGCACGCCGCCGCAATGTCAGGCGAGAGCGCCGAGGTGGACGCCGCGATGGAGGCCGCGTCCACGGCCGATTTCAGCCGGCATGCCGCGGTCGCTGGAGTCCTCGCCGACCCAGCGTCGCAGCGTGCCTTCAACCGCGTCGTGGCTGGCGCGGTGGGGCGATTCGCCAGTGGGGATGACGGCAGGCGCGTCGTGGCCGCGGCCACTGGTCACCTCGACGGCTCTGATCCGGGCCCCTCAGAGCGCGTGGCCGAATACACGAGAGGACTCGCCACGGATGCAGACCTCGGTGACGCGGTCGCGGGGGCTGCCCTGGCCAGCCTGTTGCACAACCAGACGCCTGACCTCACCCCGGTCCTGGGTTCTCGCGCGGTGGCGATGCGGTGAGCCGGCCCGCGACCGCCATCCGCGTCCCCCTCAACGTGGACGCGCAGTTTCGCCTCGCCGTCGGCCCGGTGCTGCTGCCCGTGCGGTCGTTGATCCTGGCAGCCTCGGTGAGCCCGCTCGCCTACCTGCTGCTCGCCCTTCGCCTCCCCGGCCTGTGGGGGACCGCCGTGGCCGGCTTCCTCCTGGCGATGGCGACGTCATTCGGCCTTCCCGAGCGGCAGGGCGTGTGGATCGGCACCCACCTCATGTACTCGCAGGCGTGGCGACTCCTACCGTCAACGGTGAGCCGAGGTCGGCTCGGACGTGCTCATGTCCGCGAGGTTGCCGGCTCCATTCATGTCAGTGGTGAACGCCCGCTCGCAAGCCACAGACGACTGGTTCCTCGACGGTGGCGCGCACTGTTGTCGGTGCCAGCGCCGTCTGCGGATGCGATCGGACTACTGCATCTGGATCCCGGCGGACACCGCGGGGTTCTCGTGCTCGAGGGGCCGCCGGTCAGCATCGCCAGCGGTGCGTACCTCGACTGGTGCCGCTCGGTGGTCAGCTGGATCGGGGCACTGAACTGCCCCGTCCAATTCCTCACCCTGATGACCCACCACGACGCCGACCGGGTGGGCGACGCGTTCGACAGGCGCGTCACCGGTTGGCCGCGAACTCCGCTGCGGGAGATCGAGCGCAGCCTGGCGAGCACTCTTGCCGAGACGACACTCGGCCTCCGCCACTACCTGGTGCTCTCGCCGCTGACGGCGGGCGGCGACGGCGTCCCTCACCTCGCCACACCGTGGCGGGCGGCGCGCGCCCGGGCCGCCTCCGCTGAGGATGCCGACCGCTCGCTGCAATCGGCGCTGCGCCTGGCACCGGGGTTTGCTGTCGACGTACGTGCGGCCGACCGGGACGACATCGCTGCACTGCTTGCGCACACCCCGCTGGGGGCGGCGCGGGCAATGGTCGGGGCACAGGTCCTGCACAGTGGCGATCGGCACCACGTGGTGCTCACCACCACGCGTCTGCCGGCGACCATCGATCTCGGTGTCGTAGTGGATGCCATGACGCGGGCCCACTCGTTCGGCCTGGCGAGCCTGCATGTCATCCCCGTCGAGCCGTCCGTCGCACAGCGTCACCTGCACCAACGAACGTCCATGCTCCGTCACTCCGCGCGGCAGGGAGCCGATCCCGTCGAAGCCTCGGTGGCCCTGCAGGACACCACCGACGTGGTCGCCGCGCTGGCACAGCGCGACATCGCACCGTGCCGCATCGCGCTGACGATCTCGGTTGCGCACAGTGAGCGACAGCAGGCACTCGAGGCCGCCGAACGCCTCGGGGCAGTCCTCGCAGCGCACGGATTTCGCACCACGGCGGTGACTGGGCCCGGGTTCCTTCCAGCCCTCGCTCTGTCACCGGGGTGTCCGCCGCTGGCACGCAGCCTGGTGCTGACCTCGGACTCGGTGGCCGCACGAATGCTGCCGTGCCTGGGCACACCGTTCGCCGACATCGGCGCACCGCTGGTCGGCGTCAACGTGCTCAACGGCACGCCGGCGCACTTCTCGGTGTGGCGCCAGCCCAACCACAACCTGGTTGTCGTCGGCAGCTCCGGCGCCGGCAAGTCGGTGGCTGCCAAGGCCCTGCTGGTGCGTCATGTCATGGAGAGCGTGGCCGCCGTTGTCATCGACCCGGACTCGGAGTACGGCGCAGTGATGCATGCTGTCGGCGGCCGCTACCTGGAGCTCGGCACCGAGGCGCTCAACCCGCTTGCGGTGACGGCCGGCGCCTCACCCGATGCAGGAGCCGGGATGGTGCTGCCAATCCTCTCGGTGATGGCCGGCGACGACCGCGGCGTGCGCGATGGCAGACCGATCCGACGGCTTCCCGACGAGGACCAGGGCTGGCTGCACGGCGAGCTCGTCGACTTCCTGAGCTCCCGCGATCGTGACGCCGCCCCGCCTCTGATGCGCGACGTGGTGGAGCACCTTCGGTGCCAGTCGATGCCGCGCGCCCTGACCGAACGCGAGCGCGATCGATGCCGCATCATCACCGCTCGTCTGCGCCGGTTCACCCAGGGGCGGCGCGCGAACGTTTTCGACCGTGCCTCGACCTTCGCCGTCACCGAGCAACCCGTCGCCGTCGGGCTGCGATCGTTCGCAATGACATACGGAGCCGACCTCACACCGGCGCTGGCCGTGTTGCTCACAGCCATCCTCGACTCGCTCGGCAGGCGTCGCGGTCGCATGATCGTGGTCGTCGACGAAGCCCACCGCATCACCTGCGACCCCGACGCGGGCGAGGTGCTCGGGCAGCTCGTGCGGCAGGCACGCAAGCACGGCGCCGGCGTGTGGATGCTGTCGCAGCGCGTCGAGGATTTCGTGCGCACCGACCTCGGCCGCACGCTGGCGGCCACGTCGTCCTCCAAGTTGGTCCTCGGCACCGAGGAAGCCGTCGTCGACGAGGTCCGGGACGTCTTCAAGCTGCGCGACGAGGAGGTCAGCGCGATCTGCCCGTCGGTGCCGGGTCGCGGCGTGCTGCTCGCAGGGGCCGAGCGCGCAGTGGTCAGCGTGGTGCCCGGTCCGGCGGTGATGGCGGTGGCCGACACGCGCTCTCTCGCCGCGCAGGCAGCCGAGGCGAGCGCGACGTGATCTCGGTGCCGACGCTGGCGCACGTCGTCGCCGCCCGCAACGTGCGCCGGCTGCTGGCCTGTGGCTGCGTGGTGGTCATGGCGGTGATCGCGCTGCCGGTGCTTGTATTGCTCTCCGTGATGAACAACCTGCTCCCCGACGTCGGCGGTGCCTCCGTCAACCAGGTCGACCCTGCCAACGGCGTGGGCATCGGCACCGCGCAGCCGCTCACGCCAGGGCGCTTCCGGGTCAGCCAGGGCTTCGGCTGCACCGCCGTCGCCGTTGAGCCGTCGCCGGCTCCCGGCTACACGTGCCCACCTGACCCAGCCCACAGCGGCTACCGCCGCTTCCACACCGGGATCGACCTGGCGGCACCCAGCGGGCTGACGGTGTTCGCCGTCGTCGACGGCACGGTGCGGGTGATCGAGTCCGCGGTTGGTTTCGGCGTGCACATCACGCTCACCTCCTCGGCGCAGCAGAGGCCGTCGGTGGTGTACCTGTATGGCCACCTCAGCGAGGTGGCTGTCCCGGATGGTGACGTGGTGCGGGCCGGCGATCCCATCGGGTACGTCGGCAGCACCGGCAACAGCAGTGGGCCCCATCTGCACTTTGAGGTCGACGTCGCCGGGCTCCCGGTGAACCCCTGCTCGACGTTTCCCCGCGGCTACCTGGTCCCTGCCGGTGTGGCGGCGGCTGGTTGCCTGGCGTGGACCACATAGGCCTTCTTCAGCCGGCCCTGGAGGTGCGCGCCGGTGGCGGCTGGTCCTATGGTGCGCATCGTGACAGCGTTGGGCGCCTCCACGAGCTCGTACGCGTGGAGCCCCACGCCCGAGCAGGTCGAGCGCAGCCGGCTGCGTTCCTTCATGACCAAGCTGGGCGTGGAGGACCTCGAACAGCTCAACGACCTTGCTCGGATGGACCCAGAGCGGTTCTGGTCAGCAACCATCGACGACATCGGCATCGGTTGGCAGCAGCGCCCCACGCGGATGCGTGACACCAGCGAGGGACTTGCCTTCACCAGATGGTGGAGCGGCGGCCGGCTCAACCTGGCCACGAATGCCGCCGACCGGTGGGCGCGGACCCAACCGGGCCGGGACGCTGTGGTCTGGGAGGGGGACGACGGCAGCGAACGCGTGTGGAGCTACCTCGAGCTCGCCGCCGAGACCGCGCGCTGTGCCAACGGGCTGCGCGAGCTCGGCGTGGGACCGGGCGATTGCGTGGGCCTCTGCTTGCCGATGATCCCGGAGACGGTGGCGATCTTTCTCGCCTGTGCAAAGGTGGGGGCGATTGTCATCCCGCTCTTCAGCGGGTACGGGGCCGGCGCCATCGTCGCCCGCCTCAAGGACTGCGACGCCAAGGTACTGGTGGTCGCAGATGGATTTCTTCGTCGCGGCGCTGAGGTTTCCGCCAAGCCGGTGGCTGACGAGGTTGCCGAACAGACGCCGTCTCTCGAGCACATCGTGGTGGTCCGTCGCCTCGGGACCCTCGGTACCGCGATGCAGCGCGGGCGCGACGTCTGGTACGACGAGCTCACCGTCGCGCAGCCGTCGGACGCGGCCATCCATGACAGCGATGCCGACGACCCGTTCATGTTGATCTACACAAGCGGGACGACGGGACGCCCCAAGGGAACCGTCCACGTGCAGGGCGGCTTCCCCATCAAGTCAACCCAAGACATGGCGCACTGCTTCGATGTCGGGCCCACCGACCGGCTGCTCTGGTTCACCGACATCGGCTGGATGATGGGCCCGTGGGCGATCTGCGGCGCGCTCACCATCGGCGCCACCCTGGTGCTGTTCGAGGGCGTCCCCGATCATCCCGGCCCCGACCGGCTGTGGTCGGTGGTGGAACGGCATCGGGTGACGGTGCTGGGAGTCGCGCCGACGGTGGTGCGCGCGCTGATGCGCCATGGCGCTGAGCCGGCACGCGCACACGACCTCACATCCCTGCGCGTCCTCGGCAGCAGTGGCGAACCCTGGAATGTCGATCCCTGGCAATGGTTTCTCGAACACGTCGGCGGCGGACGCTGCCCCATCGTCAACTACAGCGGGGGCACTGAGGTGAGCGGCGGCATTCTCGCGGGCAACATGCTGACGCCGCTGAATCCATGCGCCTTCGCGGGCCCCTGCCCGGGCATGGATGCGGACGTCCTCGACGAGAAGGGAAGCAGCGTCCGCAACCAGGTCGGCGAACTGGTGGTGCGCTCACCGTGGCCCGGGATGACGCGCGCCTTTTGGCATGACCGTGAGCGCTACCTGGAGACATACTGGTCGCGCTGGCCGAACATCTGGGTGCACGGCGACTGGGCCGAGATTGGGGCGGATGGGCTCTGGTACATCCGGGGGCGCAGCGACGACACCATCAAGCTTGCGGGCAAGCGATTGGGCCCCGCAGAAGTGGAGTCCGCGCTGGTCGCTGACCCTGACGTCGCCGAGGCTGCGGCGATCGGGGTCCCGGACGAGCTCAAGGGCGAGGCACTGGTGTGCTTCGTGGTCCTCAAGCCGGGGGTATCGGACACCGCCCAGCTGCGCGAAACCCTGGCTGCGCGAGTCACCGCCGAGATGGGCAAGGCGCTCAAGCCGAAGGCGGTCCTGGTCATCGCGGAGCTGCCCAAGACGCGCAACGCGAAGATCCTTCGTCGTGTCGTGCGAGCCGTGTACCTCGGCCTCGACCCTGGTGACCTGTCCTCACTGGACAACCAGACAGCGATCGCAGCACTGGAGGCGGTGAGCCCAGGCCGTTGACTCGCGGCCCGCGGACGGTCGGGGGACAAACACGGCGGCTTCGCGTCAGTCGCAGCGGCCGCGGCCATTGCGGCAGCCGAGTGATGTCAGGATCGGCGGCTTTTTTCACCCGCCGCCATCGCTGCGGCATCGCCATGAGAGGTACGCCGATGACCCGCACCGTGCATCTTGCCGGGAGCGCGCTTCCACGCCAGCCCTTTTCCTCGTTCGCAGTCAGCGCACGGCCGTTGTCCGGGCCAGACCTTTCCCGACCTGCGGTTGTCACTGTGCATCTGCGCGAGTCCCCGGGTCGGGATAGCCTCGCCGTGGCGCTGGCGCGGCAGCAGCACGCGCCCATGCAGTCGCGCAGATATCTCAGCGCGGCGGACCTCACCGGGGCGCACGGCAGCGACACAGACGACGTGGCCGCAGTGACCCGCTGGGCGGTGCGCGCCGGGCTGCGGGTGCGCGCGGGTCACGCGCCCACCACCACGCTCGAGGTGAGCGGATCGCTGGGCGCGCTGGCTCGAGCGTTCGACGTCACCCTCGAGCGCCACCGCGAATGGGACGCGGCGACCGGTGCGGTGGCGGTGTACCGCGACCACGCGCAAGAGTTGAGCGTGCCCGCCGAGCTCGACGGTGTCGTCACAGCGGCGCTCGGTCTCAGCAACCGTCCGATTGGGCGCCCGCGACTGGCTGTTCTGCCGCGCGGCCGGCGTGCTACGTACAGCTACACGCCAGAGGAGCTGGCGCGCATCTACGACTTCCCGGTGCTCGACAACGGCGGCGCGGGGGTGCGCATCACAGTGGGGATCGCCGAGCTCGGCGGCGCGGTGTATCGGCCCGACCTGGCCGCGTTCGCAGCGCGCAACCCGCGGCTGCGGATCGTCGAGGAGGCGGTCAACGGCTGGGGACCGACGTCGGACCCCTTCGGCCCAGACACTGAGGTTGCGCTCGACTGGCAGGTGATCGCGGGGATGCTCACACACTGCGCTCCGGAGGCCGACGTGCTCATCGTCATCAAGTACGCGCCGAACACCGACCGCGGCTTCAGCAACCTGGAGGCATCCTTCGCCACCGACGGCCGCGACTACTCGGCGGTGTCCACCAGCTGGGGGGCGCCGGAGGACCGCTGGACGCCGGCAGCCATGGAGGCGATGGATCGCGCCTTCCAGCTGGGCGCGCTGCGAGGCATCGTGCACAGCGTCGCCGCCGGCGACAACGGGTCGACCGATGGCCGCGGCGACGGACGGCAGCACGCCGACCACCCCGCGTCCGCTCCGCACGCGGTGGCGTGCGGGGGCACCCGGCTGATCGCTGAGAACGGTCGGCGCATCACCGAGGAAACCTGGAACGAGCTGCGCCGCGGACAGGGAGCGACCGGGGGCGGGGTCAGCGAACACTTCGGAGTCCCGCGCTACCAGGCGCAGGCGGACATCCGTCCTGTCTGCGCCAATGACGGCAGGCATGGTCGCGGGGTCCCGGACGTGGCCGGAAATGCCGACCCGCTCACCGGCTATGTGATCCACCACCGTGGGGTGGACACGGTGGTGGGCGGCACATCGGCCGTGGCCCCGGTGTGGACCGCTTTGTTCGCGGTGGCCAGCGCGGCGTCCGGGCACCGTCTTGGTGACGTGCTTCCCGCCCTGTACGGTGCGCGCGGCGTGGGGTTCACCGATGTGACAGTCGGGGACAACGGCGCGTACGCGGCTGCGTCCGGCTGGGACGCCGCCACCGGCCTGGGCGTCCCCTACGGACGCGGTCTGTGCGCGACGCTCCGCAGCTCGGTGGTGCTGCGGCAACCCGCACCGCGCCTCGCTGCCAGCCCTGGCGCTCGCGAGCTCGACTGAGCCGTCTCCTGGCGGTGCCGGTGTGGTTGGTTGCTTGGCTACGCTGGCGCTGTGGGCCCATCGCACCAGCCGCGCGTGTCGGACGTCCTGCAACGTCTCTCCCTGTCGCCCGTTTCCGTGGCAGAGGTGACCGAGGAGCGCGTCGTCGATGATCCGCCAGAGATCCCGTGGCACATCACCCCGCCGCTGGGAGAGATCGCCCTGCAGCTGCGCGGCACGGTACGCCGGGTGGCCATGGGTGCCGGGCTGGCGCGAAACGGCCAACTGGTGGAGGCCGTGCGCAGCCTGCCGGGCATCCCGGCCGTGGTCACCTCCCCGGCAGGAGGCACCTTCATCATCGGCGGCGAGGCGTGGCTGGGCCTGTGTGCGATCGGCTCTCCGCCTCCGGGCCAACCGATGCCGCTCGACTGGATGCTCCATTCGCTGCGCCGCTGGTTCGAATCGGCGCTGCAGCCGTTCGGGGTGCTGCCGCTGGTCGAGCGCGTCGAGGGTGCGTGGTGCCCCGGTTTCAGCGACATCGCTGTGCAGGGTCGCAAGCTCGCCGGGCTCGGCTTCCGGGTCACCCGTGAGCGCGTCGTGATGCGCGGGGTGATGGCGGTCCGCCCGATGAGCGACGCTGACCTTGACGTGCTGGTGCGCTGTCATCGCCTCATCGGTATCGACGTGCGCCGGGGTACCGCGATCTCGCTCAGCGAAGCGGCGGGTGTCGCGGATCTCGACGTCGCCACCACCATCGCCGGCTTCCGCAGCGTCGTGACCGCCGCGGCGGTGTCCACGTGAGCTGCCCGAGCGCGCAGTAGAGTTGGGCCATGGCGACCACGGTGGTTGTGTACAACCAGTCATACAAGCGCCGCAACCCGGTGGCTGTGTGGATCGGCCTGCCGTTGATCACCTTGGGCATCTACTACTTCGTCTGGTGGTACAAGATCAACAACGAGGCACGTCGCTTCCTGGCCGACCCGTCGATTCACCCCGGTGTGTCGGTGCTGGCGGTGACGGCCGGTGCGGTTGTGGTTGTGCCTGCGTTCGTCTCCGCATATGGGACCACCGGACGCATCGCCCGCATGCAAGAGCGCGCCGGCTTTCCGCCCGGAACGCGGGCCAGCGGCTGGACATCGCTGCTGCTCCACTTCGTCTTTGGTTTGCACGCCCTGTACATGCAGACCGAGTTGAACCGCACCTGGGACGCGTACGCGCAGCCGGGCCACGCCGCGCTGCCGCCCCCGGCAGCCCCACCTCCGGCACCGCCGCCTCTCTAGAGAGGTCTACCGAGCTCCAGCGAGGCCGCTCGCCCGCCGAGGATCTGTGCGGAGCCGGTCGCCAGGGCAACGCGCCGGCCGCTCTCGTCGACCAGCTCGGCAGTGGCGACGACAAGGTAGCGTCCGCGGTGCGCGACCGTAGCGCGAGCATGCACGAGGCGGCCGTCGGGAGCCACCGGCCGAAGGTAGTTGACCTTGAGATCTATCTGCGCGAACGCGGTGGCGGCGGGGACGGTGGTTTGCACGGCCAGGCCGAGCGCGGTGTCAGCCAGGACCGCGATGAAGCCACCCTGCGGCCAGCCCCATGGGGTGTTCAACCACCCCGTCATCGGCATCACGCACTCCGCGCTGCCCTCCTCCGCGCTGACCGGCGTCAGCCCCAGGAGGTGGTGCAGCGGGGGTGGCGGGAGCGTGCCCGCGATGTGGCCGCGCAGCACATCCAGGCCAGACATGCTGTTCCACACCGCCTGTTCGAGCACCGTGCCGCTCGGTTCGCGCAGGTACGGATCGACGCTGTTGCTGGGTTCATCACCGTGCCCATCAGTGGGTGGCGGCGGCGCCGTCCCGCTGCGGGTGGGCGCTTGGTCTGGAGAGCCGAACACGATGCACCGCGAGGTCGCGTACGCGAGCAGCACCCCATCAGGGTCGGTGATGTCGCAGCTGCTCAGAGCGAGGCTGCGGCCCACGTG
>JALZAG010000164.1 GCA_030948445.1 Candidatus Dormiibacterota bacterium | reverse complement strand
GCCATCGGCGTGATCTCCCGCCACAGCTCCTGGATCTTCTGAGGGGCACTCGCCAGGGCTGCCTGAAAATCTTGTGGCACGGTCGGCTCCGGCCAGTCGCGGGTTGGCTCGAGTTCGAGCGTCGCCGCGTCGCCCGCGTGGACGGCAGCGGACTGCTGCAGGTTTCGATCAATCCTCATCCAGTGGCCGAACGAGCCATCCGGTTCCAGCACCGTCTGGAATTCATGGCCGTTGATGGTTCCCTGCACCGCTACCTGGCCGCGCGACGGCAGCTCCGCGCTCGCCTTCTCAGGTAGCCGCAGAATCGTCGAGGTATCGATCGTCGAGAGCGTGGCCTCAAAGCGGATGGTTGGCGCGCCGGTGTGTTGAGCCATGAGCACATTCTCTCAGTCTTCCGAGGCGAGTACCTCGCGTAGCTTGCGGGCGAAGGCCTCTGGCTGACCGGCGTACCCGGACTCGCCGCCCACGAAACCCCCGTGATGGCTGGGGAAGACCGTGACCTGCTGACCGAGCAGTTCGGCTGTGGCCACCGAGGTGCGCCCGGTAAAGGTCTGCGCGGACTCCTCGCCGACAGCGACCACGATGCGTGTCGGCGCCGCAGCCAGCGCGTCGACGTCGGGACGATCGCTGGTGACCGCACTGGACCGGTCGGAGAGCAGTGGGTCGTCCCGCCTGCCATCGTCCTCGCTGGGCATGCCGAATTGCGCGGGATCAGGCTCCGGCCGTGCGAAGTAGTCCTCGGTGAACTCTCCTCGCCACGAGGTCATGGCGATGAAGGCCGCCATGCCGGCGCCCCACCCCTTTGCCGCGTACGCGTCGCGAACCTGGGCCAGGGCGCGTTCGGCAGCTGCTGCGTCGGGAAGCACCGGGACGAGCGGAGGCTCGTGTGCCACCAGGATGGCGACGTCGTTGGGATATGCCGCCACCAGCGCAAGCGCGGTGACCGCTCCGCCGCTGCTCGCGAACAGCTCGACTGGTCCGTCGCCGAGGGTTCTGATTACCGCGTGCACATCGACCGCCTGGACGGCTGGCACGTTGTCGACGCGCCCGTCGCGGCGGACGCTGCGGCCGAGACCGCGGGGGTCGTACGTGATCACGGTGCGGTCGGGGAAATAGGACGCCAACGTGCGGAAACCGCTGGCGTCCATCGGCTGTCCGATCATGAACAGGGGTGGGCGTCCGTCGGCGGTGGGCAGTGGACCCTCGACGTCGTAGACGAGGATGCCCTCGGCGGAGTCCAGTGTGTGCGTGTTCATTTCAGTCCGGCTCGTCACTCTGCGAGCAACCGCTCAAGCTTGTCGAGCTGCTCGGTCCAGCCCTGCTCGGCACCGGCCATCGCGTCGGGGGGCGGCATCGGCTCGAAGTACGACTGGCGAATGGTGAGCGCGGTGCCGCCGTCGCGGTCCTCGAAGGTCGCCTCGATGAGCGTGGCGAAGAGCTCCCCCTGCTCGTCGTTGACGGCCCGACCGCTCATGACCAGCCGGTGCGGACGCTCAATTTCGTAGTACTCGCCAGCCAGGTGGTGGGAGAACTGCGCCTCAGATGGAATGAAATCCGGCCACTCCATCGCGAGCCGATACGCTCCGCCGACGCGTAGGTCCACCTCTGCGGCCGGGCAGCTGAACCCGTTGGGCCACCACCAAGCCTTCAGCTGGTCCGGGTCGGTGAAGGCGTCGAAGACTCGCTCGGGCGACGCGTTAAGGGTGCGCTCGATCACGAGCTGCTTGGTCGGGGTTGCGGAGCGCACGTCCACGGCGGCGCGGGTCTCAGGCATTGTCGTTCTCCTCAGTATTGGTTGCTGCTGATTGGGCGGCGAGGTGGGCCTCGAGGCGATCGAGGCGGTCTGACCATTCGGCATGAGCGTGGCGGAGCCAGTCGTCCACGGGAAGCAGCCCCGCGAGGTGAAGCCGCGCTGGGCGGCGCTGGCCGTCGCGGGCTCGACCAATGAGCCCCGCCCTCTCGAGCACCTTGAGGTGCTTGGTGATGGCCGGCTGTGTGAGGGTGGACGCTTCTGCGAGCTCCACGACACCGGCCTCTCCCGACCCGAGGCGCTCGAGGATCGCTCGGCGTGTGGGATCAGCGAGGGCCGCGAAGGCGAGGCTGAGGGGGTCGTGGACGGGCATTACCAGTAGGTTATATAACTAGACGGTAAATTGCAACTGTGCCTGGCGGCTTGGCGGACGTGCGTTGCTCGCGGCTGGAACCGTGCAACAGCGAGCCGCACCGGCTAGGCTGGGGGAGAAGGGTCGCAGGTTCTGTCTTCCCGACTTTGCCCCGCGAACTCGGAGGACCGACGACGTGGCTGACACCGCCGAATTGCTGACGCAGCGCGCGCGGTTTCATGCCATGACCGACGCCACTGCCCAGGACTGGCAGACGATCGGCGCCCACTTCCTCGATCACGGCCTGCGCCTGACCGACCGCGTCATGGAGCATCTGGGCCTCCTCAGCGATGACCACGGTGGGTTTGCCGTGAGCAGGCTCGAGCATTCGCTGCAGACGGCGACCCGCGCGGCGCGGGCCAACCGCGGCGACGAGTACGTGGCCTGCGCATTGCTCCACGACATCGGCGACACCCTGTGCAGCTACAACCATCCCGATGCCGCGGTCGCCATCCTTCGTCCGTTCGTTTCTGCGGACAACCTGTGGATGGTCGAGAAGCATGGAATCTTCCAGGGATACCACTACTTCCAGTTCATCGGGCTGAACCCGGACGCCCGTGACGCCTACCGCGACCATCCCTGTTACGAGCGCACCGTCGAGTTCTGCGCCGAGTTCGATCAGAACTCCTTTGATCCGTCGTACCTGAGCATGCAGCTGGAGGAATTCCGGCCTCTGCTACACACCGTGTTCGCGAACCCCAAGCACAGCTACCTCCTCGAGGCGTCTCGACAGGACTGAGGCGCGTCGGGGGTCCGGATATCGGGTGCGCCTCACAGGCGCTCAATCGTCGCGAGCCACGCCTCGACCTCACCGGGGTCGATGGTGACCGTGAACTTCAGCGCCTCGATCGACTTGATCGACCAGCCGACGGCGAAGGCTTCCCGCAGCTCCGCTTCTGAAATGCGACGCGGCCCCCAGTCACCGGGCTGGCGATCACTGAAGCACATCATGTAGTACGTCCCACCCGGTCTGAGGACTGACCGCAGGCTGTTGACATAAGCTCGGCGCTGCTCGTCGTCGAAGACGTGGAACACACCACTGTCGGTGACGACGTCAAACGTCCCTCCCAACTGGTCGGGCTGCAACACATTCGCCACCGCGAAGGTGGCGCCGACCCCGCGCTCGACTGCCTTGGCTCGGGCACGCACGATCGCGAGCTCCGCGATGTCCACGCCCACCGCCTCAGCACCGTGGCTGGCGGCGAGCAACACGTGCTCGCCGGTTCCGCAACCCGCGTCCAGGACGCGTCCCTTCAGCTTTCCGGCCTCCGCCAGTGCCGCGAACACGGGCTGCGGGCCGCCGATGTCCCAGGGCGGTGACCCCTGATAGGCGCTGTTCCACGACGGCGACTCGGCCACTCTCGGAGCTTAAGGGGGATGTGGGGGGCCGGTGCGGGCGAGTAGGAGGTGTCGATGAGGTGGGCGAGAAAGCGCCTAGCCGCCAGCGCTGCACTGCTGGATGCGACGCCGCCGCGTCAGTGCAGCTGGAGCGGCTCGCCGGTCCGCCATGCGGTCGTGGACCGCACCCTGGTGAACCTCCATCCTCGTTCGGTGCGCTGCAGCTCGCAGTCGTACCAGCCGCCGCCCTGACGTCTGACCGTCGTGCCTTCGGAGATGTGGGTGGCGATGTAGTGCGAGTGGGTGGTGGCCCGATCCCCGTTGATGGCGATGGACGGGTCACCGACCAGGTGATGCGAGGCGGCGCACCCCGCAAGGATCTGCTCCGAAAGTGCGGGCATCGCGTCGCGAGGAACCGACACTTCGCCGTGCTGCATGACTCCGTCCTCGGTGTAGCAGTCCTGCAGACCTGACCAGTCACGGCTGTCGATGCACCGTGCGTACCCAACGAGCAGCTCGGCGATCGCCGCGCGATCAAGTAGCCAGCGGATCTGTTGGTCTGGATGTTCGGCGCCCACGGGGCGATCATATGGGCGCAGCATGGCTGGCTTCGCTGCCCTGAGCGCGGCTCGGCCTGACGGCCGCGGTGTTTCCTCGCTGGCGTATCGTCGGAACCATGGAAATGGAATACCGCCGGCTCGGTCAGTCCGGTCTCAAGGTCAGCGTCCTCTCCTTCGGCTCCTGGGTCAGCTTCGGGCCGCAACTGGCCGGCCAGACCGCTCGCGATTGTCTGGCAGCCGCCTACGACGGCGGAGTCAATTTCTTCGACAACGCCGAGGTCTACGCGGGCGGCCGGTCCGAGGAGATCATGGGCGAGGCGATCAGGGAGCTCCGCTGGCCACGGCACACGTACGTGCTCTCCAGCAAGTTCTTCTGGGGGATCGAGGGCTCAGTCAACACGCGGAACACTCTGAACCGCAAGTACCTGCTGCACGCTGTCGATGGCTCGCTTCGCCGCCTGGGCCTCGAGTTCCTCGACCTCATCTTCTGCCACCGGCCCGACCCTGAGACGCCGGTCGCGGAGACGGTGTGGGCGATGCATGACATCATCGAGTCCGGCCGGGCGTTGTACTGGGGCACGTCCGAGTGGGGTGCCGACGCGATCCGTGAGGCGTGGGCGGTGGCTGAGCGCGACCACCTGCATCGGCCGGTGATGGAGCAGCCTGAGTACAACCTCCTCAACCGCACCAAGGTCGAGGAGGAGTTCGACCCGCTCTACTCGGAGATCGGACTCGGCCTCACCACGTGGAGCCCGCTCGCGTCCGGCCTGCTGAGTGGCAAGTACCTCGACGGCGTACCGGAGGGGAGCCGCGCAACGCTTCCCGGCTACGGCTGGCTGCGTGACAGCCTCACCGACCCCGAGGCCAACCGGCGTGTCCGCGCTCTCAAAGCGGTGGCTGATGAGCTCGGCGTCTCGCTGGCGCAGCTGTCGATCGCCTGGTGCGCATCCAATCCTCATGTTTCGACGGTGATCACCGGTGCCAGCCGGGTCGAGCAGGTGCGCGAAAACCTCGGTGCCCTGGATGCGCTCGCCCGTCTCACTCCTGACGTGCGCGCCCGCATCGACACCATCTTCCACTGAGCAGGGCCACTCACAGCGCCTGCCATACTGGCCACCAGCCAACTTCTCCGCGTCAGCGAGGTTTCCCGTGCCGGTCATCGACCCCTGCGACAACTGCGGTACGCCCACCCCGATCTATCGGCTGGCCGGGATCATCCTCGACGGTCACATGGCGCGCGTCTGCCCGCGCTGCATGGCCACCGAGCAGGCTCGGATCGAGATCCCCTACTCGCCGCGCACAGACCAGGGCGCGATCCAGCCGAGCACGAGCCGCGAGGCTTGGTAGC
>JALZAG010000160.1 GCA_030948445.1 Candidatus Dormiibacterota bacterium | reverse complement strand
ATCTCGCACTGCGAGGGATCCTTCTCCGTGCAGTCGGTCAGCTTGCCGGGCAGAGCCGAGCCTTCGAGGAATGACTTGCGCCGCACCAGGTCGCGCGCTTTGGCGGCGGCCTGCCGTGCGCGCGCGGCGGTCAGCGACTGATCGACGATGCGACGGCCATCGGCTGGGTTCTCGTCGAGGAACTGCATGAGCGCGTCGCTCAACACCGTCGAGACCTGGCCGGCCACCTCGCTGTTGCCGAGCTTGGTCTTGGTCTGACCCTCGAATTGCGGCTCCTGGAGCTTGACGCTGATGACCGCGGTGAGCCCGTCGCGGACATCGTCGCCGCTCAGGTTGGGGTCGTTCTCCTTGAGGATCCCTGCCTTGCGCGCGTACTTGTTGAGGGTGCTGGTGAGCGCGGTGCGGAAGCCGGTGAGGTGGGAGCCGCCCTCCTCGGTGTGGATGTTGTTGGCGAAGGCGAGGACGTGCTCGGTGAAGACGCTGCTCTGGTACTGGATGGCCAGCTCGATGAGGGTGCCCTCGATCTCGCGCTCCACGTACATCGGCCGGGCGTTGACCACGGTGCGGTTGGCATTGAGGTAGCGCACCATCGCCTGGATACCGCCCTCGAAATAAAAGGTGTACTCGCGGTCGGCCGCCTCGTCGACAACCGTGATGGCCACCCCCTTGGTGAGGAAGGCGACCTCGCGGATGCGGTTGGCGACGATATCCCAGCTGTGCTCGACGCTTTCGAACACGGTGTGGTCGGGCCACCAGCGGATGGTCGTGCCGTGCCTGTCCGTATTGCCCACGACCGCCATCGGCGCGTCGGGGACCCCACGGGTGTAGCTCTGCCGGTAGATGTTGCCGCCCTTGTGCACCTCGGCGACCAGCCGCTCGCTGAGCGCGTTGACGACCGAGGCGCCAACGCCGTGCAACCCGCCGGACACCTTGTACCCGCCGCCGCCGAACTTGCCGCCGGCGTGCAGCTCGGTGAGCACCAACTCGAGTCCGGGCTTCTTCTCTGTGGGATGCATGTCGATGGGGATGCCACGGCCGTTGTCAATCACCGACACCGAGTTGTCGGTGTGGAGGGTCACGATGATGGCGTCGCACTGTCCGGCGAGGGCCTCGTCGATGGAGTTGTCGACGATCTCGCGGATCAGGTGGTGAAGGCCACGCGAGTCGGTCGAGCCGATGTACATCCCGGGCCGCTTGCGCACCGGTTCCAGGCCCTTGAGGGCGGTGAGCTGGGCTGAGGAGTAGGAGTCCTTGGTGGCTTTGCCGTCTGCCCCGTCGCGCGGGGACTTGGACGCTTCTGGGGTGCCGACAGTGCGGTCGTCGGCTCGGGCGCTCTCGTCGATCAGGGTGAGACTCCAGGGTGCGTTTGCCGGCGGGCGCAGCTGGGTTGCGGCGTGCCCCTGCCGCTGCCACCAGAGGCCCGCGGACAGCACGCGAAACTACAGTGAATTGTACCAGTTCCCGGGGATTCCACGGAACCCGCGGGACACGCGCGAATGCGGCCGCGGGCATGACATTTCGCTGTCCGGCGCGTGTCCGTGACTCGGCGTGGCTCCGGCTGTGCACCCCGACGTAGCAGACTGCGCACATGGCCCTGGAGGAATACCGGCGGAAACGTGATTTCACGAAGACTCCCGAGCCGTCCGGAGATGAGCCGGCGGCCGGCAGACGACGGCCGCCGACCACCGCTCAGCTGGAGTGGAACAGCCTGCCCCACGGTCACCGCTTCTGCGTGCAGCAGCACCGCGCGACGCGCATGCACTTCGACTTCCGACTCGAGCACAACGGTGTGCTGCTCTCGTGGCCGATCCCGCGCGGGCCCACGCTCGACCCCTCCATCAAACGGCTCGCCGTGCACACCGAGGACCACCCTGTCGACTACGGGGACTTCGAGGGCGTCATCCCGTCGGGATACGGAGCTGGCACGGTGCTGCTGTGGGACATCGGCACGTACGAATGGCTGCGCGAGACCGCAGAGGACGCGGAGGCCAGCTTGGCAAGGGGTGACCTGAAGTTCCGGTTGTTCGGCACCAAGCTCAGGGGGGAGTTCGCGCTGGTGAAGATCGGCGAACGCGGTCGTCGCTACGGCGGTAGCAGTGACGGCGAGAAGAACTGGTTGCTCATCAAGAAGCGCGATGACGCCGTCATCGAGAAGTACGAGGCCATCGAGCACGAGGTCTCGGTGAAGACCGGGCGGACACTCGCGCAGATTGCCGGCGATGGCGGCGGTGACCCGCGGGAGGCCGCCCGTGCCGCCCGCGCCCGGATGAGCACAAGGCCGGTAGCCGGTGCCAAACCAGCGGCACCGTCCCCCCCTCGACCGAAGACCGCGACGCCGTCGGAGAAGGCCAAGCCCGGCGCCGTCACCCTGCCCTCACCCATGTTGGCTACAACCGTTGACCAACCCTTCACGCGTGATGGCTGGCTCTTCGAGCTCAAGTGGGACGGGGTGCGCGCGCTTGCAGCCGTGCAGGCCGGCCAGGTCACGCTGGTCGGCCGCAGCGGTCGCGATGAGACGGCTCGGTACCCGGAGCTGAAGGCGCTGGCTCGCGCGCTGCACGGCCACACCGCGGTGGTGGACGGCGAGATCGTCGTCATGAACGACGATGGCCGTCCGTCGTTTGAGCGGTTGCAGTCACGCATCAACGTCGGCCGCGAGAGCGACGTCCGCCGCGCCATGCGGGACAACCCCGCCACCTACGTGGTGTTCGACATTCTCAAGCTCGACGGACGTGACCTCATGCAGACGTCGCTGCGGATTCGCAAGAAGACACTCCAGGACGTGGTCACACCCGTCGACGGCGTGATGTACGCCGACCACGTCGAGCGCGACGGCGAGACCTTCTTCGCAGAGGTGAAGCGCCAGGGCATCGAGGGCATGATCGGCAAGCGCGCTGATTCTCCATACCAACCGGGACGGCGCAGCCCTGACTGGGTGAAGGTGAAGGCGTGGCAGACGCAGTCATGCGTGATCGTGGGCTGGACGGGGGGTCGGGGTCGGCGCACCGCGCAGCTCGGCGCGCTCATCCTCGGCGTCTACGACGGTGCCGACCTCGTGCACTGCGGCCAGGTTGGCACCGGCTTCAACGAGAAGACCCTGCGTGAGCTGCGCACACGGCTCGACGCGCTGATGGTCCAGGCGAGCGCGCTCACGCCGGCCCCGCGCACCTCTGAGCCGGCCTCGTGGGTGCGACCCGAGCTCGTATGTGAGGTCCGCCACGCGGGGTGGACCAAGCAGGGCATCCTTCGCCACCCCGCCTACCTCGGACTCCGCGACGACGTGGCGCCGCGCGATTGCGTCCGCGAGGAGCCTGCACGCACCGATGCGGTGGTGACCCTCGCCGCCACGCCGGCTGCGGAATCATTGCCTCCACAACCGCAGCCCACTGTTCGCAGGCGCTCACGCGGTACAGCTCGGGCGGCGTCCTTCGACGGCGACACGGCCGCCCTGCTCGAACAACTTGCCACGCTCGCTGACTCGGACGCGCTGGAGGTCGAGGGCAAGCGTGTGCGGGTCACCCACCTCAATAAGGTGATGTGGCCCGACGACAAGCTGACCAAGCGCGACCTGATCGCTCACTACATCAGTGTCGCCGCTGTGCTGCTGCCATATCTGCGCGACCGCCCGCTGTCGATGCAGATGTTTCCCGACGGCATCGACGGCAACCACTTCTGGCGCAAGGACAAGCCGTCACACGCCCCGGACTGGATCGAGTCGTGGACATACCACGGTGAGAAGACCAAGGACTACATCGTGGTCAACAACCTGGCCACGCTGGTGTGGGTTGCCAACGCGTCGTCGATCGACCTACACCCCTGGCATTCGCGGATCGACGCACCGAATCAGCCGGACTGGGCGGTGTTCGACCTCGACCCGGCGGAGGGTGCGACGTTCGAGAACGTGGTCACCCTGGCCCGCCTCACCGGCGTGGCCCTGGACCATTACGGCCTGCACAGCGTGCTGAAGACGACCGGCCAGACCGGCCTGCAGATCTATGTGCCGATCCGCCGCGGTCCGGACTACGCCGAGGTCCGCGCCTGGGTCGAGGGCGTCTCCCGCGCCATCGGCAAGATCGTCCCGGACCTGGTCAGCTGGGAGTGGTCGGTGAAGGCGCGAACCGGTCGCGTTCGCATGGACTACACGCAGAACATCATCAACAAGACGCTCAACGCGCCCTACACGGTGCGCGCGGTGCCGCGTGCCCCGGTGTCCGCGCCGATCACCTGGGCGGAGCTGGCGGATCCGGCTCTGCGACCGGATCGCTGGACGGTGCGCACCATCGGCGAAAGGTTGGCCCGGACGGGTGACCTCTTTGCGGGCGCGCTTGCCGGTGACCAGGAGCTGCCGCCGCTCGCCTGAGGGGTGCGTTGCGCCGCCTCGCACCATAGAATTCCGCCATGGCCGTGCTGCTGCTCAATGCCTCGATGCAGCCGCTCAATGTGATCAGCCATCGCCGCCTCATCGTCCTGCTGAGCAAGGAGCGCGTCGCCTTCCTCGACGAACGCTCCCAGCTGGAGGCCGCGCAGGCGCTCGCCGGCCGTCGCCTGCCCGAGGGAGTGGTGGTCGTCCGGTTGCTGCGCACCATCCATGTGCCCCGTCGCCTGCTGCGTCCCAACCGGCGCAACCTGCTGCTCCGCGACGACCAGACGTGCCAGTACTGCGGGTTTGTCGGTGCGGCAGCGGAGCTGACCGTTGACCACATCGTGCCCATGTCGCGCGGGGGCGCCGGAGACCGCTGGGACAACCTGGTGATCGCCTGCAAGAAGTGCAACTGGCGCAAGGCCAACCACAAGCCTGAGGAAGTGGGCATGCACCTGCGCAGACGGCCCGGACCGCTCACCCAGGAGTACGCGCACATCATCTTCCTGCGCTACCCGGAGCTGAAAGCGGCGTACGAAGCGCTTCTCGAGGTATAGCGAGAGGGGAACTGCGTTCCCGGGCGAAGGGGGAACTGCGTTCCCCCCTCGGGCTCCCCCCATCGAGCGGTGTCAGCTCCGGCGACGTGAAGTCGCCTGCGCTGACGGTCTTACGGGGTGCGCGTGTTCACGCGCATGGATGCGCGCCTAGAATCTGTGTATGCCTAGATCGATGTGGCGCGGCGCGATCAGCTTCGGCATGGTCGCCATCCCTGTTCGCCTGTACCTGGCCACTGAGTCCAAGAGCGTTTCCTTTCGGATGCTCTGTCCTGACGACCACACGCCGATTCGCAACAAGCGTTGGTGCCCCGCGGAGGACAAGGAGATCCCCTGGAGCTCCACTGTGCGTGGCTACGAAGTCGGCAAGGACGAGTTCGTCGAGATCGACGACTCCGACCTCGACAACCTGCCTCTGCCCACCTCGCACACCTGCGAGATCCTCGAGTTCTGTGAGGACACAGAGATCGAGGCGGGGGTGTACATCAAGAGCGCGTACTACCTCGAGCCCGAGGCAGTCGGCGTCAAGCCGTACTACCTGCTCAAGGCCGCGCTCGAGAAGACAGGCAAGGTCGCGATCGGCAAGATCGCCTTTCGCGACCGCGAACATCTCTGCCGGCTCGCCCTGCATGAGAAGGGCCTGCTGCTCAACACGCTGCACTGGCCCGACGAGATCCGCGATGCCGGCGAACTGTCCCTGCCGCAGGCGGAGGCCGAGCCCGAGATCCACAAGCGCGAGCTCGACATGGCAGTGATGCTCGTCGACAATCTCAGCGCCACCTTCGACCCCGAGCGCTACAAGGACAACTATCGCGAGGCGCTGATGTCGCTGGTCGAGTCCAAGGTCAAGGACGAGCCGCTGGAGCGCGCTGCGCCGGAGCGGCCGTCGAAGGTCACCGACCTCATGGCGGCGCTCAAGGCCTCGGTGGAGGCCGCACAGAAGGGCGACCGAGCCGAGCAACCCACCGGCGGGAAGCAGGCGGCTCGACGCCGTCAGACGGCGGATGGGACACGGCGGCGCAAGGCCTCCTGATCCAGCGGTGAGCCCACGCGCCCAGGCGCCGGGCCGTCGCCGCCTCGCATCCGTCGCCCAGCCGGGCCTCCCCATGACGATGCCGGCGGCCGGTCCTCGCGGACGCGTGGTGACCGAGGCGAGCACGCCATGCTCAACCGCGTTCGATGGGGACGAATGGCTGTTCAACGTGGACTGGGAGGGCTCGCGCTGCCTGCTGATCGCCGACGCCGACGGCTCGATCCGCCTCCAGGGGGAGACCGCGACCCTGGGCGAGCGTTTCCCCGAGATCGTCGGCGCCGGGCGGTTCCTCGCCGGACGCGGGGCGGTGCTGGACGG
>JALZAG010000138.1 GCA_030948445.1 Candidatus Dormiibacterota bacterium | reverse complement strand
CTGCTGATGCGGGCCCGCGAACCGCACGTGATGTTCGAGGGATACCACGGCGACGTCCCCGGGGCGGCATTCGACGTCGATGGCTGGTACCACACGGGCGACCTCCTCAGCGAGACCGACAGCGGCGACCTCGTCTTTCGCGGACGGTTGCGCGAATCGATCCGTCGGAGGGGGGAGATGATTGCACCGGCTGAGATCGAGGCCGTTGCCGCCGAACATCCGGCGGTCAGCGAGTGCGCGGCGGTCGGCGTGCCCGCCGATGACGGGGTCGAGGAGGAGATCCTCCTCTGTGTCGTGCCCCGAGGGGAATCTGCGGGTGTCGACGTCGCTGCTCTGCACGCATACCTTCGCGCCGAGCTGCCCCAGTTCATGGTGCCGCGATACCTGCGCACGGTCGACGAACTGCCCAAGACGCCGACGACCCGAGTCCGCCGGCACGTCCTGCGTGAGCAGGGGATCGCCGGGGCCTGGGATGCGCGTGCCGCAAGGAGGGGACGTGGCTGACGGCGAGCGAGTCCGCGTGGTGGTCACCGGCCTGGGCATGGTCACACCGCTTGGCAACGACGTCGCCAACACGTGGCATGCGGTGCGCTCCGGACGCAGCGGCGTGGGTCCGATCACCCGCTTCGACGCCTCCCGGTTCACCTCGAGAATCGCCGGGGAGGTCAAGAACTATGACGCCGCCGCAGAGATCGGCTCCAAGGAGGCGCGGCGCAGCGCGCGCCCGATTCACCTGGCCATGAGCGCGGCGCGACAGGCGGTGACCGACAGCGGGCTTGACGTCGGCTCGATGGCCGCCGACGTCGGCGTCTGCATCGGCTCGGGCGTCGGGGGGTTGGAAATCCTCGAGCGCGCCACGCGCGTGGTGGACTCCAGCGGGCCACAGCGCGTCTCGCCGTTCGCCGCTGCCGCTTCGCTGATCGACATGGCCCCAGGGATGGTCGCCATCGACGTCGGAGCGCGCGGCCCCAACATCGCGGTGGTCAGTGCCTGTGCCTCAGGGGCTGACGCCATCGGGCAGGCGGCGGAGTGGATCCGGCGTGGCGACGCCACCGCCGTCCTCGCCGGCGGGACTGAGTCTGCGATCACCGAGACGGGCCTGGCGATCTTCGCCGCCGCACGAGCGTTGTCGACGCGCAACGACCAGCCGCAGGCGGCCTCGCGACCGTTCGACAGGGACCGCGACGGCTTCGTCACCGCTGAGGGCTCGGCCGTGCTGGTGCTGGAGGAGCGGAAACACGCGCTGGCGCGGGGGGCTCACGTGTACGGCGAGGTTGCCGGCTACTCGGCGACGGCCGACGCCCACCACATCACCGCCCCCGACCCGACAGGAGCCGGCGCGGTGCTCTGCATGCGGCGTGCCATCGGGCGCGCTGGTCTCGAGCCCTCGGCAATCGGCTATGTCAACGCGCACGGCACCGGGACTGCGCTCAACGACCTGGCGGAGACTCGCGCTTTGAAATGTGTCTTCAGCGATCACGCGCAGACGATTCCGGTGTCATCGACCAAGTCCATGACCGGGCACCTGCTTGGCGCCGCCGGCGCGTTCGAGGCGGCGGTGACCCTCTTGGCGATGCGCGATGGCTTCATCCCGCCAACCATCAACCTCGACAATCCCGATCCGGAATGCGACCTCGACTACGTGCCACACGTGGGGCGCAGCGCCCGACTGCACCACGCCATGTCGACGTCATTCGGCTTCGGTGGGCACAATGCCTGCCTCGTGTTCAGCGCCGACCAGCAGCGGCAACCCACAGTGGCGGATGACCAATGACGCGATATGAGCTGGCCGTCGTCGGCGGCGGTGCGGCGGGCCTCAGCGCCGCGCAGACTGCCGCAGCCGCCGGCAAGCGTGTGGTGCTCATCAGCTCCGGTGAGCTCGGCGGTGAATGCACCTGGAACGGCTGCGTCCCGTCCAAGGCGTTGATCGAGGCCGCCGGCGTGTGTCACGCAGCGCAGCACGCGGCGCGGTTCGGCATCCGCATCCCGAGCGTCGAGGTCGACTTCCCGGCGGTCATCCAACATGTCCACGACACCATCGCGCGGATCGCCCGCTACGAGGACGCCGGGCACCTTCAGGCTGCAGGCATTGAGGTTCGCCGCGGGCACGCGTCGATCGTCGACGCGCAGCAGCTGACCATCGACGGCGTCCGATTGGACTGCGACCGCATCGTGCTCTGCACGGGGAGCCGGCCTTCGGTGCCGCCCATCCCCGGCCTCGAGGCCGTGGACTTTCTCACCAACGAGACGGTCTTCTCGCTGCAGCGTCAGCCGAGTCGCCTGGTCGTGGTGGGGGCCGGTGCGATTGGCCTCGAGCTGGCGCAGGCGTTTGCGCGGTTGGGAAGCGCCGTGCACGTGATCGACGTCGCGGCCGAGCTGCTTCCGCGTGAGGATCCCGACGTCGTCCCGATCATCCGCGGCGCGTTGGAGGCGGAGGGAGTCACTTTCGAGCTCGGCGCCAAGATCCTCAGCGTCAGCCAGGCTGACGGAGGCGTCCGCGTCACGCTCACCGTCGCGGGAGCGCAGCGCACCGTCGATGGTGACGCGCTGCTCGTCGCCGCCGGACGCCGACCCAACATCGAGGGCCTTGGTGTCGAGGCAGCCGGCATCGCAGTTCAGAAGACTGGCGTCGTGGTGGATCAGCACCTGCGCACCACCGTCGATGGCGTGTACGCCGCCGGGGACGTCACCGGCATCATGCCGTTCACCCACGTCGCCTCGTACCAGGGGCGGTTGGCCGCCTCGAACGCTCTGGGCAAGCGGCGCAAGGCCTCGTATCGAGTGGTGCCATGGGCGGTGTTCACAGACCCCGAGATCGCTCACGTCGGGCTCACCGAACCCGAGGCGCGTCGTGAGCACGGGGATGACATCCGGATCTCCCGCCTGCCGTACACGGCGATTGACCGCGCGGTCATCAATCGGCAGACCACCGGGTTCATCAAGGTGATCACCTCGAAGAAGCCCCTGCTCGGCCACGCCGCCGGCGGGGCGCTGCTCGGAGCGCACATCGTGGGTGCGAATGCCGGAGAGCTCATCCATGAGTTCGTGGTGGGGATGCAGGTTCACGCTTTCGCCGGACGCCTGGCGCAGGCGGTGCACGCGTACCCCGCGATGGCGGTGGGAGTTCAGCAGGCGGTGGGACGGATGTTTGCCGCCGGACGGGCAACGGGCGGCGAGCTCCGGGAGGATATCGACGAATGAGCCCACGACAATGTCGCAGCACGAGGTGAAAGACGATGGCGCGCTACACGACCACGATTGATTCAGCGCTGTCGCCCGCGGCGGCGTTCGCGTACATGGCCAGCTTTGACAATGCCCGTGAATGGGACCCCAGCGTGGTGGAGGCCCGCAGGCTGGACGGTGGTGAGCTGGCAGTGGGGTCGGCGTTTGCGGTCGTCTCGAAGTTCGCCGGCCGGAGCGTGCCGCTGCAGTACAGGATCACTGAGCTGGATGCCACCAGGCGCGTGGTCCTCGAGGCCTGGAACGGCACCTTCGGGTCCGTCGACACCATCACCGTCGCCCCCGCCGCCGGGGACGCCTCGACGGTGACCTATGACGCGCGGCTGGTCTTCAAGGGCGTCGCGCGTTTCGCTGACCCGTTGATGCAGCTCG